>JARFPS010000281.1 GCA_029288175.1 Miltoncostaea sp.
CGTGACGGCCGAGCACCGCGATGATCTGAGAGAGGCGCGTGCGGTCGATGCCCACGGCCACGCGCCGCGGGGGCACGATCTCCGTGCCGCTGACCAGGGCCTGGATCTCGACCAGCACCGATCGCGTGCCCTCGACCGCGGGGAACAGGCAGGAGCCCACCCGCGAGGGGCCGTCGTCGACGAACAGCGAGGTCGGGTCGGAGACCTCGCGCAGTCCGTCCGAGCGCATGGCGAACACGCCCGACTCGTTGGTCGAGCCGAAGCGGTTCTTGGCCGCCCGCAGCACCCGGTGCTCGCGCAGCTCGTCACCGTCGAGCGTCAGCACGGAGTCGACCATGTGTTCGAGCAGGCGAGGACCGGCCAGGCCCCCGTCCTTGGTGACCTGGCCCACCAGGATCACCGCGACGCCGGTCTCCTTGGCCGCACGCACCAGCTCACCGGTGGCGGCGCGCACCTGACCGACCGATCCCGGCCCGCCGTCGACATCGTCGGCCACCAGCGTCTGCACCGAGTCGACCGCGCAGACCAGCGGCGTGTGACCCCGGATGGCCGACACCACGCTCTCGAGCCGCGTCTCGGCCAGCACCTCGACCGACGAGCAATCGGCAGCGAGCCGCACGGCGCGGGCGCCGACCTGGCGCTCGGACTCCTCGCCGGTGATCAGCAGCGCCCGGCCTCGGCCGGACAGCGCGGCCAGCGCCTCCAGGATCAGCGTGCTCTTCCCGATGCCCGGCTCGCCGCCGATGAGCACCACGGAGCCCGGCACGATGCCGCCGCCCAGGACCCGATCGAGCTCGGCGATGCCGACCTCGATGCGCTCGGGCGCCTCGCCCGACAGCTCGGCCAGGCGGGTGGGCGCAGGGGCCGACACCTCGGCCAGCGAGGGACGGGCGGGCGCCTCGACGGCGGACAGGCCGGACCAGGAACCGCAGCCCGGACAACGACCCATCCATCGCGAAGCCCGATAGCCGCATTCCTCGCACGCATAGCTCGCGCGAGCGCGTCCGGGCGCCAACCGTCCCCCCTGGTTTGCCGTGCCGATCGAGCCGGAGCTACGACTCGGTGTTCTCGGTTGCCTCGTCGCCGCCCGACGTCGCCCCGACCGTCTCGAGCTCCTCGTCGTCGTCCGAGGAGGGCTCGCCCGGGGTGATGTCGAGCTTCATGACGTCGCCGTCGCGGTCGACCACCACCGAGCCGCCCTCGCCGCCGAAGCCGCCGGTGAGGATCTGGTCGGAGAGCGGGTCCTCGACCAGGCGCTGGATGGCGCGGCGCAGCGGCCGGGCCCCCATCGTCGGGTCGTAGCCCTCCTCCACCAGAAGATCCTTCGCCTCGTCGGTGAGACGGAGCGACAGACCGTGCTCGCTCATCTGCGTCTGCAGACGGACCAGCAGCAGGTCGACGATCTCGGTGATCTCTTCCTTGGTCAGCTTGTGGAAGACGATGACCTCGTCGATGCGGTTGAGCAGCTCGGGGCGGAACACCCGCTTGAGCTCACCCATCACGCGCGTCTTCATGTCGTCGTAGCTCAGGCCGGCCTCGTCCGAGACCGAGAAGCCCAGCGGCGTGTCGCGCGAGATCTGCGCGGCGCCGATGTTCGAGGTCATGATCAGGATGGCGTTCCGGAAGTCGACGGAGCGACCCTGGGCGTCGGTCAGACGTCCGTCTTCCAGGATCTGCAGCAGGATGTTGAAGACCTCGGGGTGCGCCTTCTCGATCTCGTCGAGCAGGATGACCGAGTACGGCTTGCGGCGGACCTGCTCGGTGAGCTGACCGCCCTCGTCGTAACCGACGTAGCCGGGCGGCGAGCCGACGAGCCGGCTGACCGCGTGCTTCTCCATGTACTCGGACATGTCGACCTGGACGAGCGCGCTCTCGTCGCCGAACAGGAACTCGGCGAGCGTGCGCGCCAGCTCGGTCTTCCCGACGCCCGAGGGGCCGAGGAAGATGAAGCCGCCGGCCGGCCGCTTGGGGTCCTTGATGCCCGCGCGGGCGCGGCGGATGGCCTTCGAGACGGCCTTGATCGCCTGCTCCTGCCCGATGACGCGCTTGTGTAGCTCGTCCTCCATGCGCAGCAGCTTCTGCGTCTCGGCCTCGGTGAGCTTGAACACCGGGATGCCGGTCCACATCGAGACGATGTCGGCGATCTCCTCCTCGCCGATGACCGCCTTGGGGCCGTCGTCCTCGGCCTTCCACTCCTCCTCGAGCTCGCGCTTCTTGTTCGTGAGGCGCCGCTCCTTGTCGCGGAGGTTGGCGGCCTTCTCGAACTCCTGCGCCTCGATGGCGGCTTCCTTCTCCTTGCGCACCGTGTCGATCTCGTCCTCGAGCTCGCGGTACGTGGGAGGTGCCGTCATGGTGCGGATGCGCATGCGCGACGCGGCCTCGTCGATGAGGTCGATGGCCTTGTCGGGCAGGAAGCGGTCGGAGATGTAGCGGTCGGCCAGGTTGGCGGCGGCGGCCAGCGCCTCGTCGGAGATCTCCACCTTGTGGTGGGCCTCGTAGCGGTCGCGGAGGCCGCGCAGGATCTGCTCGGTCTCCTCCTGACTGGGCTCGTCGACGCGGATCTGCTGGAAGCGACGCTCGAGCGCCGAGTCGCGCTCGAGGTACTTGCGGTACTCGTCGAGCGTGGTGGCGCCGACGGTCTGCAGCTCACCGCGGGCGAGCGCCGGCTTGAGGATGGAGGCCGCGTCGATCGCGCCCTCGGCCGCGCCCGCTCCGACGAGATTGTGCAGCTCGTCGATGAACAGGATGATGTCGCCCCGCTGGCCGATCTCCTTCATGACCTTCTTGAGGCGCTCCTCGAACTCGCCCCGGAACTTGGAGCCGGCCACGAGGGCCGCCAGGTCCAGCGTGTAGATCTGCTTGTTCTTCAGCAGCTCGGGGACCTGGCCGCCGGAGATGCGCTGGGCCAGACCCTCGACGACGGCGGTCTTGCCGACGCCGGGCTCGCCGATGAGGACCGGGTTGTTCTTGGTGCGGCGCGAGAGGATCTGCATGACCCGCTCGATCTCGTTGGAGCGACCCACGACCGGGTCGAGCTTGCCGTCGGCGGCGAGCTTGGTGAGGTTGCGGCCGAACTGGTCGAGCAGCTTGCTCGACTTCTTGTCGCCGGTCTGACCGCCGCCCTGCCCCTGCTGGCGCCGGCCGGGGCCGGAGAGCATGCGGATGATCTCGTTGCGGATCTTCTCGGAGTCGGCGTCGAAGTCGGCCAGGATCCGGGCCGCCACGCCCTCGTTCTCGCGGACGAGGCCGAGCAGGATGTGCTCCGTGCCGATGTAGTTGTGGCCGAGCGACAGCGCCTCGCGGAGGGCCAGCTCGAGCACCTTCTTGGCGCGCGGCGTGAACGGGATCTGGCCGGAGGTGACCTCCTCGCCCGAGCCCACGATGCGGATGACGTTGGCGCGCACTTCCTCGACCGTGATCTCGAGGCCCTCGAGGACGCGGGCGGCGAGGCCCTCCTCCTCGCGCAGCAGGCCGAGCAGGATGTGCTCCGTGCCGATGTAGTTGTGCTTGAGGGTGCGAGCCTCTTCCTGAGCCAGCACGACCACCTGGCGGGCCCTCTCGGTGAACCGTTCGAACATCCGATCCCCTCCTTACGCGCGCTTCATACGGGACGAATCACACATTGCGAGCGACGGACGAACCCGTGTGAAACGACGGTCTACGGAGCCGACCAAACGAAGGGTTCGCCGGCCGAGGACTCCGAACAGGACCGACGATCCTAGCAGCGGCGAGTTCACCGCGGCTTCCCATCGGCCCCCGGACTTCGAGCGTGAATGGTGGCGCCCGGGCACGGATCTGTCGCCCCCCGAACGGGCAGCCCAAGGGCTGCGAAAGAGGGGTCCGCGCCGCGCCGCCATGCAGGAATTATGGCACCCGATCCGGACGCAGGCCCGGCAGCCGGGAACGCGCCCAAACCCCCTGCACGCGCCGAGAAAGCCGGGCGGACAGCGCCCGGGACCGGCGTCGCGCTTCGCAGCGGGCGCCGCGCGGCACGAGCCGCGCGAGGCCGCGCTAGTGGCGGATGTTGCGGTCCTGGTCGGGGTAGACCAGCAGCCCCATCGTGCGAGCGCGCTTGACCGCCTTGGCGATCCGCGACTGCTGCTTGCGCGAGAGACCGGTGATGCGGCGCGAGCGGATCTTGCCGCGCTCGGACACGAAGCGGCGCAGGTTGGGGTAGTTCTTCCAGTCGAGCTCCTCGGTGGGGAGCTGCGGCCGGCGCTTGCGCTGCGTGGGCGCGCCGGGCTTCTTCTTCTTGTTCCGTTGCCGGCCTCGCGGCTTGGCCATGGATCTCCTCGTGCGTCCTCGTCGAACTCCGGCGGGGGACTATAGCGCTATGAGCGCGGTCCGCGCTGAGCCGCGGCCGGTCGACCGCGGCTCAGCCCGGGTCCCGCCCGTCGGACGCCTCGCTCCGCATCGCCGGGAACAGCACCACCTCACGGATGGAGGTGCGGTCGGTCATCAACATCACCAGCCGGTCGATGCCGACCCCCAGGCCCCCGGTGGGCGGCATGCCGTACTCGAGCGCCGCGAGGAAGTCCGGGTCGGGGGGCGGAGCCTCCTCGTCGCCAGCCTCGCGCTCGGCCACCAGCGCGGCGAAGCGCGCCCGCTGGTCGTCGGGGTCGTTCAGCTCGGTGAAGGCGTTGGCGATCTCCATGCCGCCCGCGAACGCCTCGAAGCGCTCGACGACGGCCGGATCGTCCGGGCGGCGCTTGGCGAACGGCGACAGCTCCACCGGGTAGTCGAGCAGGAAGGTGGGCTGCACGAGATCGGGCTCCAGCGCGCTGGACAACAGACCGTCCACGAGCTGGGGCCAGGTGGCGGTGTCGGCCGCCTCATAGCCCTTGGCCCGCATCGCGTCGCGCAACGCCGCCGCCTCGGGCAGCTCCCGCACGTCGATCCCGCTGGCCTGCTCCAGGCTCTCGCGCAGGTCGAGGCGCGTCCACGGCGGCGCCAGCTCGATCTCCTGATCGCGGAAACGCACCGTCGTGCCGCCCGTGGCCGCCTCTGCGGCCGCGGCCACCATGGTCTCGGTCATCGCCGCCACGTCGCGGTAGTCGGCGTAGGCCTCGTAGGTCTCGAGCGAGGTGAACTCGGGGTTGTGCTTGTAGCTGACGCCCTCGTTGCGGAAGTTCTTGCCGAGCTCGTACACCCGGTCCAGCCCCCCCACCACGCAGCGCTTGAGATAGAGCTCGGGCGCGATGCGCAGGTAGAGGTCGCGGTCGAGCGCGTTGTGGTGGGTGACGAAGGGCCGCGCCGCGGCGCCCCCGTACAGCGGCTGCAGCGAGGGCGTCTCGACCTCCACGAAGCCGCGCCCGTCGAGGAAGCGCCGGATCGCGGCGATGGCGGCCGCGCGGGCGCGGAACACCCCCCGCACCTCCTCGTCGGCCATCAGGTCGAGGTAGCGCTGGCGGTAGCGCGTCTCGGGGTCCTTCAGCCCGTGATGCTTGTCGGGCGGCGGGCGCAGGGCCTTGGCCAGCAGCGTGAAGCCGCGCAGGTCGAGGCTCAGCTCGCCGCGCCGCGTGCGGGCCACCGGGCCCTCGGCGCCCACGATGTCCCCCAGGTCGAGGTCGAGAAGGGCGGCCATCGACTCCTGGCCGATCTGGTTGGCGCGCGCCCAGAGCTGGATGCGACCGGTGTGGTCCTCCACGTCGAGGAACGCCATCTTCCCCTGGCCGCGCCGCGCGACCACGCGCCCGGCGATCCTCAGCGACTCGTCGGAGCCCTCGCCCGGCGGCAGGGGCTCGCCCAGCTCGCGCGCGTCGCCGATGTCGCGGCGCCCCTCGTAGGTGGCCGGGAACGGGTCGACACCCCGCTCCCTGAGCGCGTCCGCCTTGGCGCGCCGCTCGGCGATCAGGCGATCGAGACCACCGGCGTCGGCCGGATCAGTCACCCGCCTCGATCTTGACGATCTTGTACTCGATGGCGCCGCGGGGGGCCGGAATGGTGACGATGTCGCCGACCTTGTGGCCGAGGACGGCCTTTCCGACCGGGCTCTCGTTCGACAGCCGCCCGTTCTTGGGGTCGGCCTCGGACGAGCCCACGATGCTGTACTCGACGTTGGACTTCTTGCTGCGACTCTTGTCGTTGGGGTCGCGCAGGGTCACGTGCGCGCCGACGGACACCGTGTCGGTCGAGACGTGCTCGGCGTCCACGACCCTGGCGTTGCGGAGCTTCTGCTCCAGCGACAGGATCTTGGCCTCGAGCTGCGCCTGCTCGTTCTTGGCGTCGTCGTACTCCGAGTTCTCGGAGATGTCACCGAACTCACGCGCTTCCTTGATGCGCTCGGCGACCTCGTTGCGCTTGGTGGTGGAGAGCTGCTCAATCTCTTCCTTGAGCTTCGCGTAGCCCTCTTCGGTCAGGATGACTTCGCGGTCCATCGTGTCCTTCGGCTTTGGGCATGCCGGGGCCGTTCGCCCCGAAGGCGGCGCCGAACGCTAGTTCAGCCGGTTTGGAGGGTCAAGCGGCGGGCGCGAGCGCCCACCCCTCGACCAGCCGCGAAAGCGCCCCCTCCACGGTGGGCTCGCGCAGCATGGCCTGGGCCACCTCGTGGGGCACGTCGTAGCCCGCCAGGTACCACGGATAGAACTTGCGGAGGTACCCCACGGCGCGCGCGGAGCCCAGCGCCTCCGCCGCGTCGGCCGCGAAGCGGCGCAGCTCGGCCACCATCTCCGCGCGCGCGGGTCGCGGCGAGGCGACCCCGCTCACCAGCTCGCGGTACAGCCACGGATAGCCGAGCGCGGCGCGACCGATGGCCACCGCCTCCACGCCCTCGATGGCCAGGACGCGAGCGACGTCCTCGGCCGAGCCGACGTCGCCGCTCGCGATCACCGGCACGCCCACCGCCGCGGCGACCTCCGCCGTGATCGCGTGGTCGGCCGCCCCCTCGTACTCCTCGGCCGCGGCACGAGGGTGGACGCACAGCGCGGCGGCCCCCGCCGACTCGAGCCGGCGCGCCATCTCGACCGGTCGCGACGTCGCGGGGGTGGAGCCGCGCCGCATCTTGACCGTGACCGGGACGTCCACCGCGGCGACCATGGCGTCGACCAGCCGGGCCGCGGCGTCCGGATCGTCGAGCAGCGCCGAGCCGGCGCCGGTCTTGCAGACCTTCGGCACCGGGCAGCCCATGTTGACGTCCACGATGTCGGCGCCGGCCTCCACCGCCGCCTTGGCCGAGGCGGCCATGGCCTCGGGCTCCGCGCCCAGCAGCTGGATGGCCACGGGCGACTCGCCCTCGACCACGCGCAGCATGGACAGCGTCTTGCGGTTGTCGCGCACGATGCCCTGGCTGGCCACCATCTCCGACACGCAGAGCCCCGCGCCGAACCGGCGCGACTGGCGACGGAAGGCCCAGTTGCCGATCCCCGCCAGCGGCGCCTGCACGATGCGGTTGGGCAGCGTCACCCCACCGACGGGCAGGGGCTCGTCGGCCCGCCAGCCGGCCGGAGGCCCACCGGAGGGCGCGCCCGCGGTGCGGCGGCTGCGCGCGTTCAGAACCTGGCGCATGCGCTTGCTCATGAGCCGCCACCCTCGCGATTGAGCTCGTGCACCAGGCGCAGGCCGTCCAGGGTCAGCAGGCGGTCGTGCTCGTCGATCTCGTCGCTCAGCTCGGCCACGACACCCGCCAGCCCACCCGTGGCCAACACCGCGGCATCTCCATCGAGCTCGTCCCGGAAGCGGCCGATCAACCCGTCCACCATGTCGACGGTTCCGAAGACGGCGCCGGAGCGCATGCTCTCGGCCGTGCTCTTCCCGATGGCGCGCTCGGGCGCCACGAGGTCCACGGTCAGCAGGCGGGCCGCCCGCTGGCTCAGCGCCAGCAGCGACGTCTCGATGCCGGGCGCGATCGCGCCGCCCAGGTACTCGCCCTGCCCCGACACCGCGTCGAACGTGGTGGCCGTGCCGAAGTCGACCACGATGGAGGGGCCGTCGAAGCGGTCGCGCGCCGCCACGGCGTTGGCCAGGCGATCGGCGCCCAGCTCCCGCGGGTTGTCGATGGCCAGCGAGATGCCGGTGCGCACCCCCGGCCCCAGCACCAGGGCCTCGGAGCCGAGGTAGTTCCGCGACAGCAGCTCATACGAAGGCGTGACCGTGGGCACCACCGACGCCACCACCATCTCGTCGAGATCGGCGAGGCTGGCTCCGCGCAGGCGCAGGATGCCCTCGTGGCGCGAGGCCAGCTCGTCGCCCGTGACATCGCGCTCGGTGGCGAGGCGCCAGTCCTGGATGAGGACATCGCCGTCCCACACCGCGGCCACGGTCTCGGTGTTCCCGACGTCGATCGCCAGCAGCATCAGACGCGCACGATCCGGGACTGTGAACACGTCGCGAGGCGGCGCCCTCGCCCTGCGTCCTGGCCGTGCTCGGTGTCCGCAACGGCTCGGCCGCGTCCGCGCGCGAGGTTCGGGCCGGTGCCCATCGGGATCGTGGCGCTACGGATCGAGCGGGATGCGGCGGAGGGCCTCCATGGCCTCGACGTCGTCGGTGTCCTGCACGTCGCGCAGCACCTCGACCGTGACGTCCTGCGTGGTGAACACCTCGACCCGCGGGATGATGCGCGACGGGCGGTTCTTGTCCCAGACCCACACGTCTTCCATCTGCAGGTGGAAGAAGGGGTACGACGGCTGGGGCATGAAGTCGCGCGTGAAGTCGTTGCAGAGGTAGGTGCCCTCGTTGGTGAGCACGCAATACCGGAACAGCGGATAGACATCCGCGTACTCGCGCTTGAGCCGCAGCTCGAGCTCGGCCTCGTGATCGTCCAATTCGTCGGCGTGGGACACGCGCCGGACCCCCGGTGGAAAACGCGGCCCATCATATCCCCGGACGGGTCAGCTCCACGGAGGTCGGTTCCACCCTTTGATCCTCCGGGTCGAGCTCCGCTTCGAGGTCGGCCAGCCGCCTCCCGTCGGGCAGGGTCAGCCCGGGGTCCAGGTCGAGCAGGGGCACCAGCGCGAAGCGCCGCTGGCCCAGGCGCGGGTGCGGCACCTCGAGGCCGCTCACGGCCACCACGCCGCCCTCCCACAGCAGCAGATCGCAGTCCACCGGGCGCGGCCCGTAGCGCGGACCCGGGCGCCGCCCCAGTTCGCCCTCGATCTCCTTGGCGACGCGGAGCATCTCGACCGGGTCCAGGTCGCTGCGCACCCGCGCGGCCGCGTTCAGGAACTCCGGTTGGTCGTCGCGCTCCTGCGGCGAGGTCTCGTACACCGGGCTCACGGCCTCGACGGCCACCCCCGCGGCGGCCAGCCGGTCGAGCAGCGCCTGAAGCGCGGCGCCCCGGTCGCCCAGGTTGGAGCCCAGGCCCAGCCAGAACCTCACGCCACGTCCCCGCGCCTCAGCGTCACGGCCGTCTCGCCCACCGCGTGCGGAAGCACCACGTGGGGCTTGGCCACGGTCACCTCGACCCCCACCACCGCGGGCTCCTCGAGGGCCCGGTCCGCGATCCGCCCGGCCAACCGCTCGATGAGGCGGTCGGGCGGCCCGGCCACCAGCGCCGCCACGGCGTCGGCCAGCTCGGCGTAGTCGACCGTGTCGGCCAGGTCGTCCGACCGCGTGGAGGCGTCGTGGGCGAGCGTCATCGACAGGTCGACCACGAAGGGCTGGCCCAGCTGCCGCTCGAACTCGTGCACGCCGTGGCGGCCGAACACCTCGAGCCCGCGCAGGTGAACGGTCACCGGACCGGACGACGACCCGCTCACGCCGCCTCCGCCACCGCGCTCCACGCGGCCACGGCGTCCACTGTCTGTCGCACGTCGTGCACGCGCAGCACGTCGGCCCCGCGGGCCACGGCCGCCAGGCCGGCGCCCAACGAGGCGGCCAGACGGTCCTCGGCGGCCCGCCCGAGCAGTCGGTCGAACATGGACTTGCGCGATACGCCCACCAGCACGGGGAAACCCAGGCCCCGCAGCTCCGCCAGCCCGCCGAGCAGCGCCAGGTTGTGGGCCAGGGTCTTGCCGAAGCCGATGCCCGGGTCCAGGACGATGGCCTCCTCGCCCACCCCGGCGGCCACGGCGGCCTCCACGCGTGCGGCCAGCGCGTCGCGAACCTCGCCCACCACGTCGTCGTAGGCCGGGTCGCGCTGCATGGTGGCCGGATCGCCCCGGCGGTGCATCAGGCAGACACCCACGCCGCGCTCGGCCACCAAGGGGAGCAGCCGCTCGTCCTCGACGCCGGCGCTGGTGTCGTTGACGAAGACGCCGCCGGCGTCCAGCGCGGCCTCGGCAACCCGCGCCGAGGTGGTGTCGATCGACAGCGGCACAGGCCACCCCTCGGCGGAGCCGCGGGCCAGCAGCGGGGCGAGCCGGGCGATCTGC
Organism: Miltoncostaea sp.; assembly: GCA_029288175.1. Lineage (GTDB taxonomy): Bacteria > Actinomycetota > Thermoleophilia > Miltoncostaeales > Miltoncostaeaceae > JARFPS01. The sequence continues at coordinate 10,308 of JARFPS010000281.1, forward strand.
GTCCGGGCCGGAACCGGTGTGGCCCCGGGCCGGGTGCTCTCGGCCCCCACGTCGCAGACGGCCGCCCCCTGCGCCGCCACCTCGTGCAGCCGTCGCCACGCGGCGTCGGGGTCGTCGTGCGCCCCGCCGTCGTAGAAGGAGTCGGGGGTGACGTTGAGAACCCCCATGACGCAGGGGGCGGACAGCCAAGGGAGCGCCGCTTTCACGGGCGGAGCGTAGCGGCGCCGCATCGGCGGGGGCGGCCCCAGAGGAGGGCGGTGCGAGACCAGGCGCGCGCGGAGCGGCTCCAGCGGCACCTCGAGATACCGGTGCTGGCCGCCGCGGTGCTCACCGTCCCGGCGATGCTGTTGATGGACGCCGACTCCGACGGCCTCAGCACCCTCGGGGCCGCGCTCAACTGGGTGTCGTGGGCGGTCTTCGCAGGGGAACTGGCCCTGCTGCTGATGGTGGTGCCACAGCCCGTGGCGTGGGCCCGCCGCCACCCGCTGCGCATCCTCATCGTGCTGGGATCGCTGCCCCTCTTCCCGGCGCCGCTCGCGTGGCTGCGCCTGTTCCGGCTGTTCCGCCTGATGGAGCTGACCGGCGTGCTGCCCGGGGTGCGCGGCGCCCTGCGCGGCGACGGCGTGCGCTACCCGGCGCTGCTCGGCCTGTTCGTGGTGGTGCTCGGCGGCCTGGGGCTGACCGTGGTCGAGAGCGAGCAGAACCTGAGCGCCGAGGACGGCCTCTGGTGGAGCATCGAGACGGTCACGACCGTGGGCTACGGCGACATCGTCCCGGTGACCGACGCCGGCCGGCTGCTGGGCGCGCTGGTGATGCTGACCGGCATCGGGATCGTCGGCTATGTGATGGCTCACGCCGCGGAGCGGCTCACCCAGGGCTCCTCGACGACCGCCCCGACCGGCGAGCCGACGGCATCCGGCGGGGCCCGCGACGAGGAGCTGGCCCGGCGCATCGACGAGGTCGTCCGCGGCATCGACGCCCTGGGGGAGCGGCTACGATCGATCGAGCGACGGCTGGACGAACGCGACGGGCCCCCGTCGCGCTGAGCACGACCGGAACGGAGGCCCTTGTCGACGCTCGGTGAGCTGCTGGTGTTCGCGCACGTCGTGGCGGCGGCCGTCGTGGTCGGAGGCGGCGCGGTCCTTCTTGGCCTGCAGGTGCGCACCCTGGCGGCGGGCGACGAGACGCTCGGTCGGGAACGCGCCGCCGCCTACATGGGCACGGCGCGCTGGAGCACCCGCGCGCTGATCCTCCCCGCGGCCGTGGTGCTGCTGCTCGCCGGCGCGGGCGCGGTCGAGGAGATCGGCTTCGACTTCGGCGACCTCTGGCTGATCATCGGGACGTCGGTGTGGATGGTGCTGGCGCTGGTGATCGGCCCGCTCCACGCCCTCTTCGCCAGGGCGCTCCGCTCGGCGCTGGAGGTCGACTGGCCGTCGGCGCGGCGGGTGCTGAGACGCGACACGGTGCTGAGCTCCATCGAGCTGGCCCTGCTCATCGGGGTGGTCTGGGCCATGGTGGCCAAGCCGGTGTGACCGGGGACCGGGCCCGGATCACCCGCGCCCGCTTCCTCGCGCTGACGAGCGGCGTCGCGCTTGCGGGCCTCGCGGCCGCCTGCGGCGGGCCGACATCGACGGCGCCCATGCGCCGCACGACCGTCCCCGATCCGACCGGCTGGATCGTCACCCGCTGGCGGCGCGATCCCTTCGCGCTCGGCTCGTACTCCCACCTGGCGGCCGGCGCCACGCCCGCCGACCGGGAGACGCTCGCGCGGCCGATCGACGATCGGCTGTTCCTGGCGGGCGAGGCCACCTCGGTCGACTTCCCGGGCACCGTCCACGGCGCGCTCCTTTCGGGGCGCAGGGCCGCGGCGCAGCTTCGCGAGAGGGTCGAGCGGGGCTCCGTCGTGGTGGTCGGAGCGGGCGCGGCGGGCCTGGCCGCGGCACGCGAGCTGAGCGACGCGGGCTTCCGGGTGATCGTCGTGGAGGCCCGCGACCGCATCGGCGGGCGGGTCTGGACCAGCGACCGACTGGGCGTCCCGCTCGATCTGGGCGCGTCGTGGATCCACGGAGTCGACGGCAACCCCCTCAGCGATCTCGCGGCAGAGGTGGGCGCCGAGCTCCTGCCGACCGACTACGACAACGCGGCGGTCCGCGACGCCGCCGGGCCGACGGAGATCGACGAGTCCCGGCTCGATGCCCTGACCGACCTCGCGGGCTCGCTCGATCCCACCGAACCACTCGGCCCGGCCGTCGATCGGCTGCGAGGGATGGCCGACCCGCGCGGCCGCGCCGAGCTCGATTTCCTGATCGCGTCCGAGATCGAGACCGACCTCGCCGCCGACATCGAGGACCTGACGCCCCTCGCCGTCGAGGAGGGTCGCGAGCTCGGCGGTGGCGATGCGACGCTCCCCGGCGGCTACGCCGGCCTCCTCGACGCGGCGGGCGACGATCTGGACATCCGCCTGGGGGCCGTGGCGCGCAGCATCGGGCGGAGCGACACCGGTGTGGTCGTGGAGGGCCCCACCGGCGCGGTGAGCGCCGAGGCGGCCGTCGTGACCCTGCCACTCGGAGTGCTGGCGGCGGGGAGCGTGCGCTTCAGCCCCGGCCTGCCCCCGGCGGCGAGGGCGGCCATCTCGCGCCTCCGGATGGGCGTGCTCGACAAGGTCTACCTGCGGTTCCCCGAACCGTTCTGGGACACGGAGGCGGAGCTGATCGGCTACGTGGGTCCGCCGGGTGGCGCGTGGGCGGCCTGGCTCAACATGCTCCCCATCACCGGGGAGCCGATCCTCGCCGCGTTCAACGCGGGCTCCGTGGCCGCGCGGCTCGAGTCACGGAGCGACCGGCGCGTCGTCGCCGAGGCGATGACGGCGCTGCGAGCGATGTACGGAGGCGCCTAGCCGGAGCCCGACAGGGCGGAGATGTCGGGCAGGTTGCGATACTTCTGGTCGAGGTCCAGCCCGTAGCCCACGACGTAGGCGTCGGGCAGCGCGAAGCCGACGTAGGAGATCTTCACGCCCGCCCGCGCGCTGCCGGGCTTGGTGAGCAACGCGCACACCTCCAGCGAAGCCGGGTCGCGCGCCTGCAGGTTGCGCATCAGGTACGAGAGCGTCAGGCCCGAGTCGACGATGTCCTCGACCAGCAGCACGTGCCGGCCGGCGAGCGGGATGTCGAGGTCCTTGAGGATGCGCACCACCCCCGAGGAATGGGTCGACGATCCGTAGGACGAGACGGCCATGAAGTCGAGCTCGCACGGAACCTCCAGGTGGCGCATCAGGTCGGCGATGAAGAACACCGCCCCCTTGAGCACGCCGATGACCAGCAGGTCCTTGCCGGCATAGGCGCCCGAGATCTCCCCGCCCAGCTCGGCCACCCGCTCCTGCAGCCGATCCTCCGGGATCAGGACCTCGGCTCCCTCGGGCCGCCTCACGCCGAGACCACCGCGGCCGGAGCGGGCCGGAACGCCACCAGCACACCGTCGCGCACCTCGACCGAGCCGCCGGGAAGGTCGGCGCGGACCCCGGCCGCCGCCGCGTCCAGCGCAC
>JARFPS010000012.1 GCA_029288175.1 Miltoncostaea sp.
AGTCCAACTGGCTTCCCACCACACCCCCGGGCGAGCTTTTCCGCATGATCTTGCGCATGTACGCCCCCCATCCACACATCCTCAACGGCACGTGGAAGCCGCAACCCATCAGGCGGGCTGGCTGAGTCGGCGCCCGCCTACGGCGGACGGGGCGCGATCGGCCGCGGCGTCGGAGCGGCGCCGGTGATCGATCCACCCGGGCCGGGCCCCTGGTGGTCCCCGCACCGAGCGAGGCATCGCTCAAGCCCCCGGCGCAGAGGTCGTCGGTGACGATCCCCGAGGCCAGCCAGCCCTCGATCGCCTCCGCGCGGCGGATGCCGGCCGAGTAGGTGCGCTGGTTGGTCCGCATCTGGCCGACGCTTACGATCACGTCATGCTGATCGACAATTACCTCCCCACCCCCGAGCAGAGCATCGCCGTGTGTGCGGTTGTCTCTGCGCCCGCCGACGTGGTCTTGCGCGCGGTGAAGACGGCCAACATCGCCGGCGGGTTCGTGCCCCGGGTCCTGACGGGGGCACGGCTCCTGCCCGGCCGTCTCAAAGCCCTGGCTGCCGGTCAGCCGCAACCGGAGTCTATCCCGCCCTCGGTCACCTTCGGAGACATCGCCCAGGGCGGAGACTGGGTGATCCTGGGCGAGGACAACCGCGAGCTGGCGGCGGGAGCGATCGGCAGGTTCTGGCGGTCGGACTTCGGGTGGGCGACGCCCGAGGCCACCGACTTCGCCGCTTTCGAGGAACCGGGCTACGCGAAGACGGGCATCAGCCTGAGCGTCCACCCATACGGGCCGCGAACGTTGCTCGTCTACGAGTCACGGACGGAGACCACTGACGCCGCCGCGAGGCGGCACTTCGCCCGCTACTGGCTCGTCCTGGCCCCGTTCGTGCGGATGCTCATGCGAAGCGCGCTCGCTGCGATCACAAGGGAGGCGGAGGCGGCGGTCCGAGGCCCCTCCGCCTCCTCGATCTAGATCCGAGGCGGACTACACATCGGAGCCGATCAGGACATGGACGCTCGCGCGTCGGCGCAGATCGGATAGACGGTCATCCCCCAGCCCAGAGCGTTCTGCTGGCTCATCGCTACGAGATGGCAAGGCGGATCGGCTTCCGGGCTTGCCTTTAGCCCCCCCGGGGGCGTTCGGCGGGCGCAACCCCCTATGAGCAGGCGCCACGGTTTCTTGCGAGATCTTGGGCGCGAACGTTGACGCGCCGGGTGGAGAGGAAGAGGCTCGAAATCCCTAGCGAAGCCGTCGTGTTCCACAGCCCGCCGATGAGGAACCTGACCCCGTTCACGACACCTGCACCCCGGCGTTCGGGGCTGGAGGACATGCGGTTCGACGACGGACCGATCGAAAGGACGTGACCCATGTCCGACATGGGCAAGACGCACATCATCATCATGTGGACGGTCGGCCCCGATGACGTGGCCGAGGGAGACCGCCTCTTTGCCAGCCACGGCGAGTGGATGAAGGGCCACCCCCGCGAGGGCGACGAGGCGCTTCTGTCTTACAGCATCTCCAAGGGCCCGGAGCTGTCGAACCCGCTGGACCCGACCTCGGATCCCACCGGCAACACGATCTTCGTGCTCGATGAGATCTACGAGTCGCCGGCGGGCGTCCCCAGGCACTGGCAGGACGCGATGGACAACTGGCAGGACCTCGGCGCCCTCGTGGAGTGGAGTGCCAAGGGCACGGTGGCCACCATGCACAGCGGCACCGTCGTCCAGGCGCTCTGGTAGACGCCGCCTCCGCGTGCTCACGAGCCGCCCCCGACCGTCGGGGGCGGCTCTCCCTGCCGGTTCCCCCGGGCGACTGGCGATGCGGGTGCGCCTTCCGGCCGATCTCGTACGTGCACGGCACGCGCGCTGGCTGAGGAGCGACCTGACCGAACCATCGAAGATGGTCATACGCTGGGACTTACCTGATGGGCGCGGCAGGACTCGAACCTGCGACCCTGGGATTATGAGTCCCGTGCTCTGACCAGCTGAGCTACGCGCCCCGGCGCAAGGGTACCCCGGGGCCGGGCGCGTCTTTCACGGCCTCATCACATGGGCGCCCTAGGATCGCGCCCATGCGGCATCGCCTCGCGCTCTCGATGGCCGTCGTCGTCGCCTCGTCGGCCGTCGCGGCGAGCGCGGCTTCGGCGGCAACGCCCCAGCGCGTGGTGGGCGACGGAACCCCGGCGAGCTGCACCTCCGCGGCCGTGGTCGAGGCGGTCGCCAGGGGCGGTCGTGTCGGCTTCGACTGCGGCCCCGATCCGGTCACCATCCGCATGCGCGCGACCGCGAAGGTGCGCAACACCAACCCGCTGCTGGTGCTCGACGGGGGCGGAAAGGTGACGCTGGACGGCATGAACCGGCGGCGGATCCTCTACCAGAACACCTGCGACCGGCGGCAGGTGTGGACCACCTCGCACTGCCAGAACCAGGCCACACCGCGGCTGATCGTGAAGGACCTCGCGTTCACGCGCGGCAACTCCACCGGAGAGCGCACCGACGGCGGTGGCGGGGGCGCGATCTTCGTGCGCGGCGGGCGGCTGACCGTCGTCGACTCGCGCTTCGCCCGCAACCGCTGCGATCCGCGCGGGCCCGACGTGGGGGGCGCGGCGATCCGCGCGCTGAGCCAGTTCCGGAACCGCCCGGTGTTGGTGGTGCGGAGCGCCTTCCTGGGTGGACGTTGCTCCAACGGCGGCGCGCTGAGCAGCATCGGCGTGTCGTGGAGCGTCGTGAACAGCACCTTCCGGGGCAACCGCGCGATCGGGCGCGGGGCGAATCCGGCGCGCGCCGGCACGGCGGGCGGCGGCAACGGCGGCGCCATCGCCCTCGACGGCAACCGCTACACGCTGAGCGTGCGAGGCTCCCGCATGGAGGGCAACACGGCCAACGAGGGCGGCGGCGCCATCTTCTTCGTCAGCAACAACCGGACGGGCACGGCGACGCTGTCGGGCTCGACGCTGCGGCGCAACCGGAGCCTGGGTTTCGAGACGCGGGGTCTGCCGGGCATCTTCTTCCTGGGGGCTCGACCGCCGAGGGTGATCCGGGGGACGACGCTCGCGCCATGAGCTTCGCGGCACGTCCCGCGTCTCGCAGCCTCGCGACGCGGCAGCTCGATCTGCGTCCCCTCGACGCATCGATGCTCGATGCGCTGGCAGCCGGCGATCGGCCCGGCCTGGAGGCGCTGACCGGCGCGCGCTTTCCCGCTCCGCTGCAGCCGCCGCC
>JARFPS010000030.1 GCA_029288175.1 Miltoncostaea sp.
GGTGTTCGTCGGCAGCGTCAGATGTGTATAAGAGACAGCTCGTGCCCCGCCACGCGGTGGGCGACGCCGTCGATCACGACCATCTCACCGTCGAGCCCCTCGAAGGTGCCGATACCCAGGTCACCGTGCTGCATCAGCTCGGAGACGGTGATCCCTCCGCGGTTGGCGCCGTGCGCCAGCGCCGCGAGGGTCGAGACCTGGAAGAGCTCGGGCGCCTCGCTCACGCCTCGGCTCGCGTGTTCCCCCAGCTCTCGTCGTGCACCAGCGACCGCCACGGCCGACGGGAGGCCGCCAGGGCGGGCGGAAGGCCCTCCGGGAACTGCGTGGGGTGTCCCAGCGGGGTGATGTAGTGGGTCTCGACGTCGTCGGGCACGTTCAGCAGCTCGCGGTACTCGTCCTCGTAGAACAGGTGGAAGATCGTGGGCGCGGTGCCGAGGCCCATCGCCCGGGCCGCCACGAAGAGGTTCTCGAACGCGAACGACACCGAGGTCACGTCGCTGAAGCGCTCGATGCGCTCCAGCACCTCGTTGTCCATCGAGAAGCGCGGCACGCCGAACCCGCAGATCCACACCGGCACCTCTCGATAGGTGCCGAGAACCTGCTCCGCGTAGTCCTGAGCCCACGCCGCGTGCTCCTGCGCCGAGGTGCCCTCCTTCGCCGGGCGGGCCTCGCGGAAATAGTCGGCGCCGCCCCGCAGCACCAGGTCGGCCAGGGCTGAACGGCGGGGGTCCTCCCGGACGACGACGAAACCCCAGGCCTGTGCCATGTGGCCGGTCGGGGCGAGGAGCGTCAGCCTCAGGAGCCTGTCGATGTCCTCGTCGGCGACGGGCGCGTCCGTGTAGCTGCGGACCGCGCGGCGATGCCGGATGGCGTCAAGAGCGTCCATGGGTGGCGACCTTCTCGGGAGGTGGACGGAGGTCTGCGCCCGCGACCCTACCCTGAGAGGAACCGCGCCGGCGCGTTCTCAGCCCGATCCATCCGCTGGCCCGCTCGAACAGCCACCAGACGGCCACCCCGGCCACCACCGCGCCGACGAAGACCAGCGGGGTGCCGACGTACTCGTCGATCGCCGGCCAGACCTGCCAGTGGGTTAGGTAGATGAACAGCGATGCCGCCGCGAGCACCCCGGCCAGGCGCCCGACGGCGCGCGGCACGACCAGGGTCGGCACCCACAGCAGCAGCAGCAGGCCGCCGGTGATGATCGCCTCGCGCACGCCGTCGCCGAAGAAGCCGGGAACCGTGGCCACCACGATGGCCGACGTGAGCCCCCGCTGCCACAGGCTCACCGAGCGGTGGACAAGCCATCCCAGGATGAACACCCAGACGATCGAGTGCGGGCGGAAGACGGCCGCCCCGTCGTCGAGCAGCGACACGGGCGCGAAGCGGATCGCCAGCGCCGCGCCCAGCAGGGCCAGCGCCACGAGGTAGGGGTGCCGCCGCTCAAGGTTCCGCACCCACCGCACGGAGAACAGCAGCGCGAGCGCGAGGAGGATGATCACCATGGCCTCGATGAACCAGTAGTGCCACTGCCCGTTGGTGACGTCGCCCGAGCCCGCGTAGCCGTTGAGCAGGAACACCGTGCCGAGGCCGTAGGAGGCCCCCAGGAACGCCACGACGGCGATCCAGGCGACGCTCGGCACACCGATGCGGCCGACCGTCGCGAGCCCCCGCCGGAACCGGCCCTCGGCCGCGTCGGATGCGAGCTGGAAACGGGCGAAGCTGTGGCCCGCCAGCGCGAGCAGCAGGTGCGCGCCGCCCGCGGGCCAGAACGCCGTCAGGTGCGATGCGACGACCAGCAGGATCGCCCCCGCCCGGAGCAGCACGTTGGTCTCGACCTCGGACCCGCGTCGCGAGGTGCGCGCCATGCCGGACAGCTCGTCGACGGTGCGCGACGGCCAGTCGGCCGGGAGGTGGCCCAGGGTCTCCTCCAGGGCCAGCGACATCTCGACGTAGGACAGGGAGTCGCCACCGAGGCTCGAGAAGCTGTCGCCGCCCTCCACGCGGTCGCGGTCCAGCACGCGACGAAAGGCCGCGGCCACGTCGTCGGTGGCGGGACGTGAGGCACCCTCCCGTTCCGTCGCCGACAGCGCGGCCACGGCCTCGCGGTCGGGCTTGCCGTTGGGCAGGCGCGGCACGGCCTCGAGCGCGTGCACGGCGATGCTCGCGGAGGGGATGCCCAGTCGCTCGCCGAGCAGTCGCGCCAGGCCGGGGCACGGCTCCCCCACCACGCCCACGGTCAGCAGCTCGTCCGATCCGGCGGCGACCGCGTCGTGGCCCATCCCGTCGAGGATCCGCTCGACCTCGTCCAGGTCGACGCGCAGCCCGTAGAGCTTCAGGAAGCGGCTGCGGCGCCCCACGACCTCCACGAGTCCGGTCGATCCGCGCCGCGCAAGGTCTCCGGTGCGGAGCTCTTCCACGTCGCGACCGCGCTCGAGATCCGCGGGCCCGTCGGCATACCCCAGCATCACGTTGGGCCCGCGGTAGACGAGCTCGCCGACCTCGGGGTCGGCCACCTCCGGCACGCTCGCGATCTCGAATGCGCCGCCCGGTATCGGGACCCCGATCGTCCCGGGATGGCTCAGCGCGAGGTCCGGGGGCAGATAGGCCATGCGCGCCGTGGCTTCGGTCTGGCCGTACATGACCACGAGCTCCCAGCCCTTGCGGGCCCCGAGCGAGGCGAACCGTCGGACGGCGTCGGGTGCCAGGCGTCCGCCGGCCTGCGTCACGTAGCGCAGCGACGGCAGGTCCATCGACGCGAAGCCCACGCGATCGAGCAGCTCGAAGGTGTGGGGCACGCCGGCGAACGACGTCGCCCGGCTGTCGCGCAGCAGATCCCAGAACGCGGCGTCGGCGACCGACGCGTCGGTGAGGGTCAGCGACGCACCCCTGGCCAGGTGCGAGTGCAGCACGGACAGGCCGTAGCAGTAGTGGAGGGGCAGCGTGGTGATGGCGCGATCCGCCCGCGTGATCCCGAGGTAGTCGGCGATCGCCTCGGCGTTCGACATGAGGTTGTCGTGCGAGAGGCGCACCAGCCTCGGCGCCCCCGTCGATCCCGAGGTGCCCAGCAGCAGGGCAAGGTCCGGGTGCAGGCGATGCACCGACCCGGCCCGGCGATGGCGTATCACCGGAAAGCCCGCGCACCGCGACACCACGACGTCGGGGTCGAAGCGCTCGACCAGCTCCTCGTTCGGCCCCTTGGGCACGAGCCACGGAACGTGCCCGCCCCTCAGCGCGCCGAGGTAGCTGACGACGGTCTCCACGTCGTTGCCGCCCGACAGCATCACCAGGCGGCGCCCCGGCCCGAGCTGGGCCGCACGCTCTTCCACCCGGCGATCGAGCGCGTCGTAGGAGATCGCGCTCCCCTCGAATAGCAGGGCCGGTCGGTCTCCGAAGCGACCGAGCAGGTCGGCCGGGGAGCGGGGGGCGGGCGTGGTGGCCATCGACGCGCCAATCTAGGCATCGAGGGGGGCGGCAACAAGGGCGACCGCGTCGTTCAAGTAAGGGACGCCTTACATACGCGGTCGATCGCCGGGCTTCAGATCCGCCCCCGACGGCCGATGGGTCCTCCGTGCCGCTTCGCCGCCCTCTCGCCGCCGCAGTGACCCTCGCCGCCGTGCTCGCCGGATCGCCGCAGGCGATGGCCGCACCCGACGACGCGGCCCGAGTCTCGTCGAGCCTGCGCGCCACGGCCGGGCAGATGCAGACCCACGCGACGGCCACGGCCACCGTTCGGCGACCGCAGTTCCTCTTCGCGCTCAGCGCGCCCGGCGCGCGGCTGACGCGCGTGCGTGGCGGCTACCGCCTGCGTCTTGAGCGCCCCCACCCGGGCGTCGTGAAGTTCAGCGATCGGCCGGATCGGCTGGCCGGCAGCGAGGCGCTCGCCGCCTTCGTCCGCAACTGGAGGCGCAACGGCTTCGTGACCGATCCGCCCAACGCGGCGGTGGTCGCGCTGGGAGCGCCGGCCGGCCGCGACGTCCTGGTGCTCGAGCTGCGCCGCCCGCGTCTGTCCGGAGCGGGTCTGAGCTTCCTCGCGCGCCCTGTCGCCACGACGCCGGCGGGCCTCGCGCCCTTCGCGTCCCGGGCCGATCGTCCGCGCGCGCTGCGTCTGGGCCCCACGAGCCTGTTCGTGGACGGAGCACCGGGCGCCGGCGTCAGGTACCAACCCATCACGATCCGGTTCGCGAACGTGCAACCGGGCCAGCAGCTCGGCGTGTCGCTGACCGGCAACGGCTCGCCCGTCGCCTTCTCGAACGGGCCCGACTTCCAGGACGACTCGGGAATCGCCATCACCGGTCTCTCGGGGACGATCCCCGTGTCGCGGCTCTCGCTGAGCTCCTCTCGGGTTCAGCTGGCGACGTCCTCAGAGGGTGGCGGTGTCGGGCTGACCGGAACGCTTCGGGCGTATCTCGTCGCCGAGGGCGACGCCGACACCTTGTTCCTGCGCTCCACGGCCGACCCGGGGGTCGAGCTGACGGCGCAGATCGGTGACTCGGTCCCCCAGGTGGTCAACCCGTCGCAGACCCTCTTCTCCTGGGAGCCCGTCTAGCGAGGCGGTCCGCGTGCCAGCCGCCACGGATCGGCGATGGTCGCGACCGCGGGACCTCCGGCACGCGCCCGGGTATGACAGTCGGGTGAGGTGGGTTTCGGCGACGGCCCTAGACTCGATGGAATGAGGTTCATCGTCGGGCTCCTGGCCGTCGCCCTGCTCGCGCCGGTCGCCGCCGGTCACACCGGGCTCAGCTCGGCGCGGCCGCCCGACGGCGCGGTGGTGGGCATCGCGCCCGAGCGCGTCGTCCTGACGTTCGCGCAGCCCTTCGTCCGCGCCGGGGACGTCTCGGTCACCGGCCCCTCCGGCGCCGAGCTGGCTGCCGAGCCGCGTCAGGATCCCCGCGACGCCCGCCGGCTGATCGTGGGAGTGGGTCCCGACGGCGCGGGCGTCTACGACGTGGGGTGGTCCATCGTGGCCGCCGACGGCCACGAGATCACCGGGACGACGTCGTTCCGAGCGCGGCGCGGATCGGTGGCGCGCTCCACCGAGGCGATCCGCCGGGCGCTTGCCGACGCCGCCTCGGCGATGCCCGCCTCCACCTGAGGGCGCCGGCTCCGGCCCGCGGTGTCGAGAGGCGCCGGGGTCGTTCGTCGGCACTACGACACGACCGCATCCGACACCGATCGGGACGGTCGCCGGGAGATGGTCGACGGCCATATGTAGTGTCGGGCGTCGTCGCCGCGCTGCGGCGACCCTCTCCCTCGCTCCCCACATCCCCGCCGAGGAGACCCCGTGAGCACCGCTGCATCGTCCGAGAGGCCCATCAACCCGACCCTGGTCCTGGCCATCGTGTGCATGGGCCAGTTCATGGTCGTGCTCGACGTCGCGATCGTGAACGTCGCGCTGCCGACGATCCAGGTCGACCTGATGGTCAGCCAGAGCGACCTGCAGTGGGCGGTGATCGCCTACGGCATCTTCCTCGGCGGTTTCCTGCTGCTCGGCGGGCGGGCGGCCGACCTGCTGGGGCGCCGGAAGGTGTTCATCGCCGGCCTCGCGATCTTCGCGGGCTCGTCGCTGGTGGCGGGGTTCGCCGGCGATCTCAACGTCCTCGTCGCGGCCCGCGCCGTGCAGGGATTCGGTGCCGCGCTCACCGCGGCTTCGGGCCTGTCGTTGCTCACCGCGACGTTCGAGGAGGGCCAGGCACGCACCCAGGCCCTTGGCATCTGGGGAGCGGTGTCGGCCACCGGGGCCACCTTCGGCGTCATCCTCAGCGGCCTTCTCACCGACGGCCCGGGATGGGAATGGATCTTCTTCATCAACGTGCCGGTGGGCATCGTGCTCATCACCGCGGCGCTTCTGTTCCTGGTCGAGAGCAGGGGCGCGCGGCCGTCGACCCTCGACATCCCCGGGGCGTTCACGGTCACCGCGGCCCTGGTCCTTCTGGTGTTCGGCGTCAACCGCGGCGAGCAGTGGGGGTGGGGCGATACACGGACCCTCGGGGTCCTGGCGCTCTCGGCGATCCTGTTCGTCGCGTTCGTGATCATCGAGAAGCGCTCCCGGGAGCCGCTGGTGCCCCTCGATCGCCTCACCGAGCGCACCGTGGGAACCGCGAACGTCGCCGCGTTCCTCCTGCTCGCGTCCTTCTTCTCGCTGATCTTCATCGGGACGCTCTACATGCAGCAGGTGCTCGGCTACACCGCCCTCGAGGCGGGCCTGGCGTGGCTTGCCACCTCGCTCACCGCCTTCGTCGCGGCCGCGATGGTGGGGACGTTCCTGGTCGAGAGGCTCGGGGTGCGGATCATTCTCATCCCAGGCTTCTCGATGCTGATCGTGGCGCTGTTCGGGCTCGCCTCGCTCGATGAGAACAGCAGCTTCGTCAGCGGCCTGCTGCCGTTTCTCGTCCTGGCCGGCCTCGGTATCGGGGCGTGCTTTCCGTCCCTGCAGGTGGCCGCGTTCCACGGCTTCACCGAGAAGGACAGCGGCCTCGCGTCGGGTCTGATCAACACCTCCCAGGAGGTCGGCGGCGCCGTGGGCGTGGCGGTGCTGGCCACGGTCGCCGTGGAGGTCACCAACGGAGTGCTCGAGGACGACCCCGGCACCGACCCCGCGGCCGCGCTGTCGGAGGGGTTCTCGTGGGCCTTCCTCATCGGCGCGTTCATCGCCGTCGTCGGCCTGGCCGTGTCGTCCACCCTCCGGGCGGGCGGCAGCGCTCAGGTGGCGTCCCACGAAGCCGATGGCGGCGCCGACGATCTCGCCAAATAGCGGGCTGAGCGCCCCCGTTGTCCGAAGGAACTGTTTTCCGTATTGATATGACGCATCACCCTCGTTCATCCGGCGAAAGAGACAGGTTGCCGCCCACCCGACGTCTGCCCGCCGGGGTTGACTGAGACCCCCGGGCGCACTTAGGGTGCGCGACGGCAACTGAGCCGAAACCCCGCGGCCAACTACGGTTGTGCCGCGCCGCGGCGCTGAACGTCCGGCGCCGCGATCCCCGTCCCCCACCTGGAGCCGCGTCACATCGGTGTAGAGCCGCGCAGTGCCCGCTTGAGACGACGGTTCACCGGCCCTCTCGGGGTCGTCCTCGCCGTCGCCGGTCTCGTGACCCTCAGCGCGGGCGTGACAGCGGCCGAGGTCGAGCTTCCCGGGGCGCCACCGACCACCACGACGCCCAGCGCCGATCCGACCCCGTCGGCGCAGCCGGAGGCCACGACGACCAAGACCGTCGTCCCGCTGCGGACTCTGCGCAGGGGCGCGCGCGGCGAGTACGTCAAGGACCTGCAGCAGGCACTCCGCAAGCGTGGCATCAGGGTGAAGGTCGACGGCATGTTCGGGGCCGGCACCCGGCGCGGGGTGAAGATCGTGCAGAAGCGGCTGAAGCTGCGCTCCACGGGCGTCGCCACCACCGGTTTCCAGCGGCGCCTGGGCATCCGCCCGCGCAAGCTCACCGTTCAGGTGAGGGCGCTGGTCGTCGCGACGCCGGGCGACCTCAAGCTCGTCCGTCCCGTGGCCGGCGCGGTCACCTCGGGCTTCGGACCCCGCGGTGGCCGCCTGCACGCGGGCATCGACATCCCGGGCAGGTCCGGCACGCCGATACGCGCGTCGGCGCCGGGCAAGGTGGTCCGCGCCGAGTGGGAGTCGGGCTACGGGAACCTCGTGGTCGTCGACCACGGCAACGGTTTGCGCACGGCCTACGCCCATCTCAACGACCTCGCCGTCCAGAAGGGCCAGCTCGTCACCGAGGGGGTTGCGGTCGGCGGCATGGGGACGACCGGTCGCAGCACCGCGATCCACCTGCACTTCGAGCTCCGCATAAAGGGCCGGGCGATCAACCCCGTGCCCTACCTCGCCCCTCCGCGCTAGCGGTCCGGAGTCCCGGGCGCGCGTGAGCCGCGCGACGAGGGCCATCGCATTCACTCCCGCCCATCGCGGCGGCGCGGGACCGGCCATGGTGTGCCTTCACGGCTTCACCGACACCTGGCGGACCTGGGAGCTCGTGCTGCCCGCGTTGCGCCGCCGCCACGACGTGCTCGCCCCGACCCTCGCGGGGCACGCCGGCGGGCCCGACCTCCCCCGGCCGCTCGCGCCCGGGGCGCTGGCCGACGCGGTGGAGCGGCAGATGGACGAGGCCGGTTTCGAGATCGCGCATCTGGTCGGCAACTCGCTGGGAGGACACGTGGCCCTTGAGCTCGCCGCCCGAGGTCGCGCCGCCTCGGTCGTCGCGCTCGCGCCCGCCGGGGGATGGGAGCCGGGGGATGGGCGTTTCGCCGAGATGATCCGTGGCTTCACGGACCTCCACCGCGACGCCCGCGCGGCCGCGCCGCACGCCGCGGCGCTGATGGCCACCCGCGAGGGGCGCCGGCGCGCGACCCGGGCGATCACCGTCGGGTGGGAGCACATCCCAGCTGAGCTCCTGGAGCACCAACTGCTGGCGGCCGCCTCCTGCGACGTCGAGCCGATGGTCGAACTCGCGCTGAGCGAGGGCTACCCGCTGGAGGCGGAG
This sequence comes from Miltoncostaea sp., assembly GCA_029288175.1. Taxonomy (GTDB): domain Bacteria; phylum Actinomycetota; class Thermoleophilia; order Miltoncostaeales; family Miltoncostaeaceae; genus JARFPS01. The sequence goes on from JARFPS010000030.1 coordinate 8,490, forward strand.
ATGATCACCTGCCCCGTGCGCATCGTGTGGGGAGCCGACGACCGGCTCCTTCCCCTTCCCGACGCCGCGACGCGCCTTCGCAGGCTGCTGCCGCAGGCCGAGTGGGTGGAGCTTCCCGGGGTCGGCCACTGCCCTCAGCTGGACGTCCCGGTCGAGACCGCCCAGCTCGTCCTCGACGCCACCGCCTGAGCCGTTGTCGACAGGGGGCGCCTTCTCGAATCGGACCGTGGGCCGGCTGGACGGCACGACCGCTTTCATCACCGGCGCCGCCCAGGGCATGGGCGAGGCCGAGGCCCGTCTGTTCGCGCACGAGGGCGCTCGGGTCGTCGTGGCCGACCTCGACGTCGAGCGGGGGTGCGCCGTGGCCGAGGACATCGGCGAGGCGGCGTGGTTCGTCGCGCTCGACGTCGCCGACGAGGGCGGCCGGGCCGACGCCGTGGCGGGGACGATCGAGCGCTTCGGCCGGATCGACGTCCTGGTCAACAACGCCGCCGTCAACGAGCCCGCTCCGATCGACGGGCTGCCGATGGATGCCTGGCCGGAGGATCATCGACGTCGACCAGGCGGGTGTGTGGCTCGGCATCCGCGCCGTCGTCGCCCGCATGCGCGGCAGAGGCGGGTCGATCGTCAACATCTCGTCCGACGCCGGACTGTTCGGGATGGCCATGGTGGCCGCGTGCTCCTCCGCCACGTTCGCCGCGCGCGGGATCACCCGCTCCGCCGCCGTGGAGCTCGCTCCCGAGGGGATCTGTGTCAACTCGGTTCATCCGGGCTTCATCGACACGGCCGCGACACGACCCGCCGGTATCGCGGAGTCGATCGCGACGGAGGGTCATGCGCCGGGGGTCGGCGTCCCCCTCGGTCGGATCGGAACGCCGCGCGAGGCCGCCAACCTCGTCCTGTTTCTCGCGCCGGAGGAGAGCAGCTACTGCACGGGCGCCGAGTTCGTGATCGACGGCGGAACGATGGCCGGCCCGGTGCCCGACTGAGCGGACGGGCACGCGGTTGGCAGGCCCGGCCCGCGGCCCCGTCGCCCATACTGTCCGCCGATGGCCACGGAGGAACCGAGTCCCAGGATCGCGGCGACGCGGGGTCGCCCTCGCGTCCTGGCCTCGATCGGCGGCTTCGCGCGCGGCGTCGTCGTCCGATCGTCCCGTGACGACATCACGGCGATCGGCAGCCAGTTCGCCTACAACGCCCTGCTGGCGACCGTGCCGTTCCTGGTCATCGTCCTTTCCGTCATCGGCCTGCTGGCCAGCCCCGACACGTTCGAGCGAAGCGTGCTGGAGGGCGAGGCCAGCTTCTCCGAGGACCTGCAGAACACCCTCGAGTCGGCCCTGCGATCAGCGACCCAGAACACACAGGAGGCGGCGCTGTTCCTGGTCATCGGATTGGCGGGCGGTCTCTACCTGTCGGCCAACGTGATGGGCGCCCTGGTGGGCGGTCTGGATCGGGCCAGGGGCGTCGAGCACCGCGCCTGGGGTCACGGCCGGGTGGTGGCGTTGACCTTCGCCGCCGGGACGAGCGCGCTGGTCGTGGCCACGAGCCTTGCCATGGTCGGCGGGCCGCGCATGATCAACGCGCTGGCCCAAGAGGTCGGCGCCGATCCGGACATCGGCCGTAGACTGATCACGCCACTCGCCTCGGGCAGCCTGCTGGTGTTCGTCCTCTGTCTCTACCTGTTCGGCCCGAACGCTCCGCGGCGCCGGCTGTTGTCCGAGCTGCCCGGAGCGGTCGCGGCCGTGGCCCTGTGGGTGGGGGTCTCGAGGCTTTTCTCGTTGTACGTCGACAACTTCGACTCCTACAACCGCGTCTACGGCGTGCTGGGCTTCGTCGTCGTCTACCTGATCTTCCTGTTCCTGACCGGCGTGGTCATCCTGCTGGGCGCCGAGATCAACGCCGAGATCCAAGCGCGACGCGAACGCGCGACCACGGCGGGATTCGCCGAGGGAATGTGACATCGAGGGCGACCGCGTGACGGTCTCCCCGGCACGCCGGTCGCCGACCGCGCTAGTGTGATGCGCAACGCCCGGATGTCGGGCGGCAAAGCGCGCGCGTCGACGGAAACGGCACTGAGCTCTCGGGCCATGCGTGGTTCTTTTTTCGCGCCTATCGAATGGAGTACGGGATGCCCGAAGGCGTCGTGAAATGGTTTTCGTCCGACAAGGGGTACGGGTTCATCACCCCGGACGACGGCGGGAAGGACGTGTTCGTCCACTTCTCGGCGATCGCAGGCAGCGGTTTCCGGAACCTCGACGAGGGACAGCGTGTCACCTTCGACGTCGAGGAGGGGCAGAAGGGCCCCCAGGCCACTCAGGTGCAGGCGGCCGGAGGCGACGCACCCGCCGGCTAGTCCCCGATCGCCGCGGGGCGCGCCGCACGGCGCGCCCAGGCGGCGACGGATCGCCCCCGCCCCGATGGCGGAGCGGCGGTCCTTAGACGCGACACTCCCGTGGCCGACGCCTCTCGCGGTCGGGGAGGATCGTGATCTCCAGCTTGGCCGTCCGCGCGTTGAGCGGCGCCAGGACTTTCTTCGGTCCCACGTCGCTGAAGGGGTAGCCGTAGGCGTCCGAGAGCCGGTTGATCACCGCCGAGTACTCGTCGAAGGCCGCAAACCGCGCACGTGAGCCCCGGCGCGCCGGCCCGAAGGGCTGCCTGCCCTTCCAGCGTGCGCTGTCGTTGCCGTAGCGGCCTCCCCAGTAGCCGAACGCGAAGCCGCTGATCAGGTCGCGGTAGATCGCGGCGTAGCCGTCGTTCCTTGCGACGTCCCACGACTCTCCGCCGACGGTGAAGGGTCCGTTGGCCGTGTAGATCGACCAGGTCAGGGCCCGTCCGCCCGGCAGCACGACCCTCTGGCCCGCGGTGGGAGCGGAGCCCTCCACGCGCAGGGTGCCCTCGGCGACGATCGAGCCGTCGGGGCGAACCCGCGCCCGGTAGTCGTAGCGGGTGACCGGCGTGCCCTCGAACGTGTCGCGGATCCGCAGCTCCTTGCCGCGCAGCGAGCGCACGTAGGGGGCGAGGGGCGGATATGCCTGCGGCTTGTGGTTCGGTGAGAGCACCCGCAGGAAGCGTCCACGGTGGCGCTTCACCGCGCGCCGGGCGCCGGGGATCCTCGTCAGGTGGGCGGTGATGGAGCGCGCATCGCACCGGAAGCGCCGCGTCTGAAGCGCACGGCCGTCCTTGGAGCGGGTCACGATCTTGAAGGGGATCCCGAAGAAGTCGACCGACGTCAGATTCACGTCGCCCGGATTGGTCAGCTCGACCTTGTCGTACCGGCGCCGCGAGGTCACCGGGCTGACGCCCTGGCGCACCCCGCCCCCGTACGCCACGTAGATGCGCGCGGCCGAGATCGACCCCAGCTCGAAGCTGCGACGGGGGATGTTGCTCAGGCGCGTCGGGACGTTCTCGGTCAGCGTGCCGTCCGAGCTCGACCCGCCGGTCAACGTCAGGTGCACCTGCCGATCGGGACGCTCGGACCGGTTGACGACCTCGACCTCGATGGCCGCAGCGGGCGCCGCCAGCGCCGCTGCCGCGCCCACCGCGCACACCACACCACGTCCCAGCATCCGCCGTCTCCGCCGCCGCGATCCCCGGGCGCGCTCGCGCCCCTCCGACCTGGGATCGTCAGCCGGGCGACCGCGCGCCATCCTCCCCATGGGGGAGGCGCCGCGGACGGGCCGGTCAGTCACGGATGTCGAGCCCGCCGGCCTCCTGGTCGAGCTCCACCGGCGTCCCCAGGATGCGCTGGGAGTGGGCCCGGGCCACACCGTGGGCGAACTCCTTGACCCGCTCGGCGTTCACGCCGGTCCAGCCGCCGTCCACGGTGTTCACGAACAGCTCGACCCAGCGCGCGAAGTGCTCGTGGCGCAGCGGGCTCTGGACGTGCACCAGCATGTGGGCACGCATCGGTGCTCCCACGAAGCCCGGCGTGCCGAAGAGGATCCTGCACCAGAAGGCCGTGGGCTTCGGCAGGTGCTCCGGCCAGCCGACCTCGGCGACCTCGTTGAACACGGGGCCCAGCAGCGGATCCACGTCGACCGGCGCAGAGAACCTCCGGACGAGGCTGGTCACCTCGAACGCGTCGTCGGGCGGGGGCAGGGCCCCGGCCACGGATCCGCCCTCTCCACTCACCGGCCTCGCCACCCCGCGGCGGCCGGGCATCGTAGCGCCCGCGCGCTCCGTCGCGGCACGGGAAAGCCGCGATCGCCCTGCGCCCGATCACCGACGCCCGCGCGCGCGCGGGCCGGTTGGCTGGCGAAAGTCCCCAAGCAAGGAGCGTCCCGTGGCCACCATGCCGCCCCACGAAACCCACCAGCGCGCGCCGGACGGGCTGCGCGACGCGTTCGAGTACCCGTTCTTCCAGACGGTTTTCGACCGCAAGAGCCGCCGTGTCGGGCTGGGCATGGAGATCGGCTCCGACGTGCTCGAGTGGGCGAGCCCCTACGAGCCGGTTCCCCTGTCCGAGTTGGAGGAGGCCCTCATCTGCATGGCCGCCACGGGCCTGACCGGGCTCAACCTGGGCGACCTCGACCCGGCGCGCGGCATGTCGACGCTCGTGCAGTGGACCACCCGCACGTGGCCGAGCTCGTGCTCCAACCACGGCACCGAGCTCTTCTTCACGAACGACAACGGGACGTACCTGCTCAACCTGTTCGGGCTCGTCCCCGAGCCCGGCGAGATCGCCTCGTTCTCCGGTCGGACCTACGACGAGCAGGTCGAGGGGATCGTCGAGCTCTACCGTCGCGCCCTGGTGGAGATCCGGCCGGGCCGCGCCCCGCTTCCCACGACGCTCCCGGGCCTGTTCGAGTTCAATCAGTGGAACGCCAACCAGCCGGGAACGACACTGTTCCTGCCGGTCACCAACACCACGCTCGAGTACATCAACCTGCTCTTCATCTACCTGTCCCGCAGCTACGGGTTCACGATCGTCGACGAGCAGCAGGGGCACCGTCCGGCCGGGCTCGACGACGCCGTCCGCTCGGGGCGGCTCCAGGCCGACCGCACGATGACCATCGCTGAGCTCGAGCAGCGGGTGCTGTCGATGCTGGTGGTCGAGCAGGCCTTCATCTGCCAGAACATCAACCTCGCGCTTCAGGCCATCGGCCTGGGCGGCTGGACCTTCACGGGCTACCTGGCGCGTTTCGTCATGGGCGGTGGTGACGTACCCGGCCTGGGCTTCCGTTTCATCGAGCCCCACTCCGGGCCGTCCTGCCCGGTGGGCCTCGACGGCCACTTCGAGGCGTTCAGCCCGCCGTACTACGCGAACATGTCCGAGGCCGTCGACGGGTTCATGGCCGTCAAGTGGGCGGCCTTCGACGAGGATGTGCCCAAGCCGTATCTCGAGCCGGACCGCATCGCGAGCGCCATCCCGCGTCCCCACGACGACACCGTGGAGCTGGTGAAGGCGTACTGCGAGTACGTGTTCGAGACCTACGGGCGCTTCCCGGTCTACCTCGATCCGATGTACCAGCGGCTCACCGCCCAGGCGCAGCACGTCGACCCCGACTTCTACGAGGCGTACTACCCGCCCGGGGCGCTCACCGAGCAGCACCTGCGGCACTTCGAGCGGTGGCACCCCGATCTGGCCGACGAGGACGGCAAGCCGCCGCGACGCTCCGGAGGCGCGCGCTGAGCGAGCGGGTCCTCATCGCAGGCGGCGGGCCGGCCGCGCTCGAGGCCGCGCTGGCCCTCCGCCGCTGGGCGGCCGACCGAGCGGAGGTGACGATCCTTGCGCCGGACGAGCGGTTCGTCCACCGCCCGTTGTCGACCAAGGAGCCGTTCGATCCCGATCCGGCGCTCACCCGGCCTCTCGGGCTGCTGGTGGCGGCGGCGGGCGCGACCCTGCGCCGGGGTCGCCTGGCGGAGGTGCGCCCGGACAGCCGCTCCGTCGTGACGGGCGACGGGGAGACGATCGGCTACGACACGTTGATCGTGGCGGTGGGCGCGCGGACGGTCCCGGCGCTTGGGCCGCCCGCGATCACCTTCTCGGGCGCATCGGACGCGGCGGCGGTGCGCGAGATGGTCGACGACGTCGCCCGGACCGCGCTCGCCGGCCGGGACGTCGCGCTGGCATTCGTCGTCCCTCCCGGGCCCGGGTGGGACCTGCCGGCCTACGAGCTGTCGCTCGCCTCGGCCCACGCCCTGGAGCTGGCGGGGGCCACCCCGCTGGCCCGGGTCCTCCTGGTCACCCCGGAGCGGCGCCCGCTCGAGATCATGGGCGACGTGCCCAGCGACGCGGTCGCGAAGGACCTCGCCGCCGCCCGCGTCGAGTTCGTGCCCGACGCCGATGTCCGCGACTACGACGGGGCCGAGCTGCACGCCGCCGCAGGGCGCCGCATCCACGCCGATCGCGTGGTCGCCCTGCCGCACTTCACGGGGCCCGGGATCGCCGGTCTTCCGCGCGATCCTCAAGGGTTCGTGCCCGCGACTTGGACCGACAGCCGCGTGCCCGGCCTGGAGCGGGTCTTCGTCATCGGCGACGCGGGCGGCTTCCCCGTCAAGCAGGGCGGCCTCGCATGTCAGCAGGCCCAGTTGGCCGCGCACGCGATCTGCGTGGCCCTCGGTATCGAGAGCGACCTCGAGGCGTGGGAGCCGGCGCTCCGCGTGGCCATGTGGAACGGCGAGGGCCATCGCTACATGCGGGTCGATCTGGGCGGCGGACACAGCGAGTCGGTGGGGGTCACCTCCGACCGCGAGGAGCTCTGGACCCCGGGTGAGAAGATCGCCGGGCGCTTCCTGCCCGGCCTGCTCGACGGCAGTGGCCGCGAGAGCCTGATCGACTGGGCGCCGCGCCCTCCGCACGACATCGACGCGGTCTGAGCGGCGGGCGCGCATCGACCCGGTGACGGGTACGGTGGTCGCGTCAACGACCGCGAGGCCCGCGCCATGCTTCTCACCCGCATCGTCACCGACGCCGCCGGCGAATCCCACTTCGACGAGGTGGAGGTGTCGATGAGCGTGACGGCCTTCGCGCCCCCGGCTCCGCAGTTCCTCGTCTCAGACCCCATGGAGGCCGACCGGGCGCTGTTCTCGTCGATCCCGGCGGGATACTTCGGAGACTGGCATCCGGCGCCGTGCCGGCAGATCGCCGTGATCCTGGGAGGGAGCGCCGAGGTGGGGGTGAGCGACGGCGAGTCGCGCACCTTCGGGCCCGGCGACGCGGTCCTTCTGGAGGACACCGGCGGGCGCGGGCACACCACGCGCGTCCTCGGCGACGAGGACTTCCTCCTGATGTTCGCTCAGCTCCCCGACGGGGGTTGAGCGCTCGGGCGAGCGCGACCGTCGTGCGGCGCGGGCGGTGCCCCTCAGCCCGGGCACCGTCCGGTCGATAGCAGGCCTCATGACCCGCGCGATGCTCCTCGGCCTGGCCGCCGTCTCGGTCGTCCTCGCGGCGGCCGTCGCCGCGCCACCCGCTCAGGCGGCCCCCGCCCGCGATCACGCGAACTCGCTTGTGCACGTGACCGCGCGCTCGGCCACGATCACCGCCGCGTCCGACGGCCACAGGCTCGTGCTTCGCGGCGTGTCGGGCTCGGCCGCGCGCCAGAGCGCCGGCCCGGCCCTGTCTCTTATACACA
>JARFPS010000050.1 GCA_029288175.1 Miltoncostaea sp.
GAAGGCCGTCCGCCTGCCGGTCGAGGCCGTGCATCAGCACCACATGCCCTCGCGTCAGCGCGCCGAGCGCGAACTCGGGGTGGTCGGGGTGGCCGATCTTCCGCACCACCAGGGCGTCGAGCCCTGCGCCCAGGGCCTCCGCGACGATCGCCGCCACGGGCACGCCCCCGCGGGCCAGCCCGTAGACGACGGCCGGCTCGTCGGGGGGCGCGATCTCCCGCGCCAGCCGACGTCCGGCGTCGATGCGGTCCTCAAAGAGCGGCGCTCGCGGTCTCATTGCCTCAGCATCGGCGCGCCGTCGCTCCCGCGCAGCGGGACCAGGCCGATCGGCGCGTTCGGCTTCCCCGCGGATCGACTCCGTCGAGAGCGCCGGCGCGGCGGAAATGACCGCCGCGGGCCGCGCGGCCGATCGATCGCCGAGGACGTCGCGAGCGGTACGATCCGCCCGTGGACGGCAGCGGGGACACCTGCGTCGCAGGCGGCGGGGCCGGGGCGAAGCCCGCCACCCGGGGCGGCCCGGCGGCACCGGGATGACGTCGCCGTCTCCGGACCCCCCGATGTCACGTGAACCCGAGCCCCGTAGGGCAGGCCTCCCCGAGCCCCGGGGGCGAGAGGAGATTCTCGGCGAGAGCGCGACGATGGCGCTGTATCTGGCCATCGTCCTTCTGGCCGAGTCGATCCCGCTGCAGGCCTACCTGCCGGGTGCCGACGAGGTCGCGGGCACCTACGCGGGTACCGCCCTCGGGCTTGCGATCGCCCATGTCTACGCCTTCGGGATCTCTACCCGGCTCGTCACCCACCGCGGCCTGACCGCGGAGGCCTGGTGGAACGCCGGCGCCCAGATCCTGGCGGCGGCAGCGGTGGCCGTGGTGGCCATCGTGCCGTTCCTGGTCTTCTCCGGCGACGTCGATCTGGCGTTCACCGTCTCGGGCTGCGTCTTGGCCGCGCTGATCGCCGTCGCCGGCTATGGGTCCAGCCGCGGCGCGGGGGGGAGCATCCGCCACTCACTCATGATCGCGGCGGTGACGCTCGGCGCCGCCGCGCTGGTCGTGGTGATCAAGGCCACGCTGGCCCACTGAGGTCCACCGTCGCCTGAACGCCTCGGCCTAGGCGGAGGCGGAGGCGGCGCCGGGCTCATCGCCCGAGATGCTGACCGCGAGACCCTCGGGCTGGGTGACCAAGCCCGCCGCGTCGAGCGCGCGGGACACGGCGCGCGCCGCCTGATCGATGGCCGCGTTCTGCTCGCTGATGCGCGAGTCGTGCCAGAACCGAAGCGACACGCTGACGCTCCCACCGCCGATCTCGCGCACCAAGAGGCGCGGAGCGGGGTCGTCGAGAACCCGATCGGCGCCGCTCAGCGCATCGACGGTGACGCGCTCGGCGAGCTCGATGTCGGCGGCGTGCGGGAGGTCGAAGGTCAACTCGCTGCGGCGCGGCCCCTCGATCGAGATGACGACCACGACCTCGGAGAGCATCTTCGCGTTGGGCAGGTGGACGCGTCGACCGTCGCGCAGCCGCAGCACCGTGCTGCGCGAGGTCACCTCGACGATCGTTCCCGTGTAGTCGAGGATCTCGATCTCGTCGCCGACGTCGAAGGCGGGGCGCGTGGTGACGATGACCGCCGAGGCCAACCCCTCCAGCTGGGGCTTCAGGATCAGCACCAGCACGGCCAGCACCGCGGCCACCGTGAGCGCGAGCCAGCCGATGCTGAGGCCGACGAAGCTCAGCGCCCACGAGGTGCCGATGATGATGATGGTCCAGCGCACCAGCCGGGCGGCCATGGCGGCGATCGCCTGGGTGCTCGACCCGGGCCTGCCGATCCAGCGCCGGATCGCCCAGCCGACCAGGATGGCGACCGCGACGGTGGCCACGCCGACCCCGATGGCGATCAGCACGTCGTTCCATCCGACGCCCTCCGTCTCGACGATCCCCGTGGGGTCGATCTGAAGCGGGTTCAGCTGGTGCCGAGCGAGCATGGAGCCCATGCGGGTCAGTTCTTGCCGAAGCCCATGGCTCCTGTCATCGCCCGGCGCGCGACGGACCTACGGCCCTCGCGGTTTCGCCCCACGTCGGAACGAGACCCCCTCCCGATCTGTGGACACGCACAACGACGGACGCCCGCGATCGGTCTTTACTCGGCTCATCACACAGGACGACCCGCGAGGTTCGACATGTCCGAGCATCCGACCCTCCCGCCCCAGACGGCCGCGCCCACCGCCCCAGACCGTGCGCGCCCCTGGGCGGACGGCCTGAGCGGCGTGCAGTGCGCGACCTGCTGGGGCAACGGATGGGTCTACCGCGACGCTCCGAACGGAGAGGGTCTGATCCCCGACGAGAGCTGCCGCGCCTGCGGTGGCATGGGAAGGATCGGTGAGTGACGTGCCCATGTTCATGATGTTCCTGAGCTACGACGACGAGGCGCCGACCAACCTCGTGCACGGCCCCGACCACCCCGCCGAGGAGGCGCGCCGCCTGATTCTCGCGGCCGGCGGACGGGTGGTCGAATCGCACCGCGGGCGCGGCGACTACGACCAGTTCCTGCTCTACTCGCTGCCCGACGAGGCGGCCGAGCGCGACCTGGCCGGCAGCGGGCCGTCCGACCGCTACACCCGGCGCTTCGTCTACCGGCTCGAATCGCCGCTCGACGCCGGGCGCGCGACCCCCGCGGAGATGCTCGCGGCCTGATCGCGCAGGGGGGCGCCCCGCCTCAGGGCGAGGGCGGGCGCCGCCCGAAGCGGGGCCGCGTCGATGCGGCGGGACCACCGTCCGACGCGGCCCTCGCACATCTCCCCGAGACGCGCGACAGGCACCCCGCCGGGCCGCCGGCCGTCAGGCGGACGAGGACGATGCCGCCGGGGGCGGGCCCCCGTCGGCGAGCAGATCCAGCAGCTCGCCGACGTGGCTGTCGTGCTCGAGTCGATGCCGGAGCGGCTGCTGGCCGTGGATCGTGTAGCGGTTGCGCCGTCCCGAGCGCTCCTTGGTGATGTAGCCGCCGGCCTCGAGCTCGGCGACGATCCGCTGCGCCGCCCTCTCCGTGATGCCGATCGCGTTGGCGATGTCGCGGATGCGCGCCCCGGGGTCACGGCGCAGACAGACCATGACGTGCGCGTGGTTGGTGAGGAAGCTCCACTCGGACACGTCGGCAACGCTAGCGGTCATATGCGATTCATTTCAAGCAACCGTTGACATGACTTGGGTCGCATGATTTGTTTGTCGCGTTTTCCACAACGCCTTTTACCGACCACAGGACAGGACACGACATGGCCGATTGGAGCGAGTGGTACCGCCAGGAGGACCCCACCAAGTGGGTGCTCGCCGAGGTGCTCAAGCGCCGCGCTGATGAGACCCCCGACCGCGACTACCTGAAGTTCGCCGACGGTCCG
>JARFPS010000296.1 GCA_029288175.1 Miltoncostaea sp.
GGGGAAGACCCTTGCGGCGTTCCTCTGGGCCCTCGACCGGGTCGTGCGCGCACGCCTGGCCGGACGAGAACCCCCGCGCGTGCTCTACATCTCCCCGCTCAAGGCGCTCAACTACGACGTGGAGCGCAACCTGCGCGGGCCGCTCGCGGGCATCGCGACGGTTGCGGGCGAGCACGGGCTCGCGCCGCCCGAGGTCACGGTGGCCGTGCGGACCGGCGACACGCCGCAACGCGAACGGGCCCGGATCGCGCGGACCCCGCCGGACGTGCTCATCACGACGCCCGAAAGCCTCTACCTCATGTTGACGTCGAGTGCCGCCGAGGCGCTCGATGCGACGGGGTTCGTGATCGTCGACGAGATCCACTCGGTGGCCGCCACCAAGCGGGGGGCGCATCTCGCCCTGAGCCTGGAACGCCTCGAGTGGCGCGTGGCGGCGGCGGGTGGACGTTTGCAGCGGGTCGGGCTCTCGGCGACCCAGCGCCCCCTCTCCGAGATCGCCCGGTTCCTCGGCGGCCAGGGCGACGACGGCCGACCGCGGGCGGTCGAGATCATCGATGCCGGGGCGCGGAAGGAGATGGACCTCGAGGTCAGGATCCCGGTCGAGGACATGCGCGAGCTCGGGGCCGCGCCCACGCCCACCGCGGAGCTGGACCACGTCGCGGGGTCCGAGTCCACGGTCCGCTCGATCTGGCCGGCGATGTACCCCGAGCTGCTGGAGCTGATCCGCGCCCACCGCTCGACGCTCGTGTTCGTCAACAATCGCCGCCTCGCGGAGCGCCTGGCGCTGCGGCTGAACGAGCTGGCCGACGAGGAGGTCGCGCGAGCGCACCACGGCAGCGTCGCCCGCGAGCAGCGGATCGAGATCGAGGAGGCGCTGAAGGCGGGCCGGCTTCCGGCGCTCGTCGCCACGAGCAGCCTGGAGCTCGGGATCGACATGGGCGCGATCGACCTCGTGGTGCAGATCGAGAGCCCGAGAAGCGTCGCGCGTGGAATCCAGCGCGTCGGGCGCTCGGGTCACGGGGTGGGCGAGGCCAGCCGTGGGCGGGTCTTTCCCAAGCACCGCGGGGATCTGCTCGAGTGCGCCGCCGTGGTCGCGAGGATGCGGACGGCGCAGATCGAGTCGACCAGCGTCCCGACGCGCCCGCTCGACGTACTGGCCCAGCAGATCGTCGCCGTGACGGCGATGGCGCCGTGGCGGGTCGACGACCTGCTGGCCCTCGCGCGGGGGGCGTACCCCTTCGCCGAGCTCTCGAAGGAGCAGCTCGAGGGCGTGCTCGACATGCTCGCCGGCCGCTACCCCTCGGACGAGTTCGCCGAGCTCCGCCCCCGGATCGTGTGGGACCGCGCCGGCGGGACGGTCCGGGGACGCGACGACGCCCGCCGGCTGGCGGTCCAGAACGCCGGAACGATCCCGGATCGCGGCCTGTACGGCGTCTTTCTCGCCGACGGGTCGGGGCGGGTCGGCGAGCTCGACGAGGAGATGGTCTACGAGGCCCGCTCGGGACAGACGTTCATGCTGGGCGCCTCCACCTGGCGGGTCGAGGAGATCACGCGCGATCGGGTGCTGGTCTCCCCCGCCCCCGGCGCGCCGGGGGCGGTGCCCTTCTGGCGCGGCGAGGGACCGGGGCGCCCCTTCGAGGTCGGCGAGGCCGTGGGGCGCACGGCGCGCGAGATCGCCGCCCTGTCGCCCGCGGACGCGACGGCGCGCCTTCGTGGCGAATCGGCGTTCGACGACCGCGCCGCCGCCCACCTGATCGCCTACCTGGACGACCAGATCCAGGCGACCGGTGTCGTCCCGAGCGACCGCGCGCTCGTCGTCGAGCGGTTCCGCGACGAGATCGGCGACTGGAGGCTGTGTCTGTTGTCGCCGTTCGGCGGGCGCGTCCACGCCCCCTGGGCACTCGCGATCGCCGCCCGTCTGCGGGAGGCGACCGGCGGCGACGCGCATGCCATCTGGAGCGATGACGGCATCGCCGTCCACCTGCCCGATGCTGACGTGACGCCTGGCGCCGAGGCGATCCTCGTCGATCCGGCCGAGCTCGAGGAGCTCGTGATCGGCGAGCTCGGAGGCACGGCGCTCTTCGGTGCGCGCTTTCGGGAGAACGCCGCCCGGGCGCTCCTGATCCCCCGCCGCCGCCCCGACCGGCGCACACCGCTCTGGCAGCAGCGCCTTCGCGCACAGGCGCTCCTGCAGGTGGCCCGACGCTACGGGAGCTTTCCGATCATCCTCGAGACCTATCGCGAGTGCCTGGACGACTGGTTCGACATGCCGGCGCTCCGCGGGCTGCTCGAGCGGATCGCCGTGCGCGAGGTCGCCGTCGTCGAGGTCGAGACGACGCACGCGTCGCCCTTCGCGGGGTCACTGATGTTCGACTACGTCGCCTCCTACATGTACGAGGACGACACCCCCGCGGCCGAGCGCCGGGCGCAGGTGCTGGCGCTCGACCGCGACCTGCTGCGGGAGCTGCTCGGACAGGACGAGATGCGCGAGCTGATCGATCCGACCGCGCTCGGGGAGGTGGAGGACGACCTCGCGGGCCGCTCCGAGCGCACGCGGGCACGCGGCGCGGACGGCATCCACGACCTGCTCCGCCGGCTCGGCGACCTGACCGAGGGCGAGCTGCGCGAGCGGGTGCGCGCACCGGACGAGCTCGAGCACGACCTCGCGCGGCTCCTTCACGAACGGCGCGCCGTCACGATGCGGATCGGGGGCGAGACCCGGCTCGTCGCCGTCGAGGACGCGGCCCGTTACCGGGACGGGGTGGGCGCGATGCCGCCGGCAGGTCTGCCGGATGCGCTGCTCGAGCCGGTCGAGGACGCTCTCGGTGGGCTGGTCGCCAGGTTCGCGCGCGGACGAGGACCCTTTCGCGCCGAGGACGTCGCCGCGCGTCTCGGCGTGGCCCCCGACGCCGCGGCGGAGCGGCTCTCGGTGCTGGAGTCGGACGGCACGCTCGTCCGGGGCGAGCTGCGGCCCGGTGGCACGGGCCGTGAATGGTGCGACGCGGAGGTCCTCAGGCGCCTGCGCCGGGCGAGCCTCGCCGCGCTCAGGCGCGAGGTCGAGCCGGCCGAGCACTCGGCGCTGGCGCGACTGCTGCCCGCCTGGCAGCGGGTCGATCGCGCCACGGGCCCCGGCGGCGCGGACGCGCTCCGCGAGGTGCTCGGCCCGCTCCAGGGACTGGCCCTCCCCTCGGGACAGTGGGAGGGCGAGGTGCTGCCGCGACGCCTCGGCGCCTACTCGCCGACGTGGCTCGACGAGCTGGCCGCGACCGGAGAGGTCGTGTGGGTCGGCGCGGGCTCCGGCGGCGTTGGCGGCGGGCGGGTCGCGGTCTACTTCCGGGAGGAGGCAGCCCTGCTCGGACCACCCGCGGGCGACGAGCCGCCCGCCGACGAGCTGAGCACGGCCCTCCGCGCGGCGCTCGAGGGCGGCGCGGCCTTCTGGGAGGAGCTGCTCCGATGCACCGACGCGGCCCGCGAGGAGGTGTTCGCGGCGCTCTGGCGGCTCGTGTGGTCGGGCGAGGTCACCAATGACCTCTGGGCACCGCTTCGCGCGCCGCGACGACTCGCGACGCTCGCCCCGGCGACCCGCGGCGGATCCCGTCGGCGGATCGGACGCAGACGCGGCGCCCCCTCGGCGACCGCGGGGCGCTGGTCCCTCGCCGCGGGCCTGTTCGCGCGCGCGCCCACGGAGCGTGAGCGCGCCCGTGCCCGTGCCGAGCTGCTGCTCGACCGCCACGGGATCGTCACCCGGGGCGCCATCCTGGCCGAGGGCGTGCCCGGGGGGTTCTCGGGGGTATATCGCGAGCTCGCCTACCTCGAGACGCTCGGGGCGTGCCGGCGCGGCTACTTCGTCGAGGGCCTCGGCGGCGCGCAGTTCGCGCTGCCGGGCGCGGTGGAGCGGCTTCGCGACCTGCGTGAGGCGGGCGCGCGGGACGACCGCCCCTCCACCACGCTCGTGCTCGGTGCGGCCGACC
>JARFPS010000152.1 GCA_029288175.1 Miltoncostaea sp.
GGCTGGCGGTGCTCGTCGGCCTCGCGCTCGTGGTGGGGGTGGCGGCGAGCAGCCTGGGCGGAGACGACAGCACGGCGGTGGCCAACGACAGCTCCCGTATCGCCGACGTGGGCGCGAACAATCGTCCTGAGTGGTGGGGCGAGGCGCTGCGGGGCTTCGCCGGAGCGCCGCTGGCGGGCGAGGGCGCGGGGGGGTTCGCGCTCGTGCATCTCCAGGAGCGGCCCGCGGGATCGGCCGACGCCTTCAACCCGCGCGAACCACATCAGCTCGGGCTGCGGCTGCTGTCGGGTCTTGGGGTCGTCGGGCTGGCGCTCTTCGTGACCGTGCTGGCCGCGGTGGTCTGGGCCGGCCTTCGCGCCCGGGCGGCGGGACGGGCACGCGACGCCGGGCTGCCCGTGGCCATCGCGCTGGCCTTCCTGGTCCAGGCCCAGGTCGACTGGAGCTTCGCGATCCCCGCGTTGGTCGCGCCGGCGGCCGCGGCGGCCGGGGTGGTCGCGGCCGGCGCCGCAGAGGGCCCGGGGGGCGTGAACCGGCGCCAGGAGCCGCTGCTCGCGGTGGGCCTCGTGGTCGCCGTCGCCGTGATGGCGGTGTCCGGGATGCTTCCCTGGCTCTCGCAGCGGGCCACCGCCTCGGCCGAGGACGCGCTGGTCGCCGGGAACCCGGAGCTCGCCCTGTCCCGAGCCGACACGGCGCGGTCGCTGAACCCCTACGCGCTCCGGCCGCTGCTCATCGAAGGGCTGGCCTACGCCGACCTTCGGCGGCGTGCCGAGGAGCTCGGAGCCTTCCGGGAGATGACCCGCGTGCAGCCCGACAACCCCAGTGCCTGGAAGCGCTTCGCCCTGGCCCTGGGGCGCGATCCCCGCGCCCTCGATGCCTGGCGCGAGGTGCTGAGGCTCAACCCGGAGGACCCGCGGGCCCGGGCGGAACTCGGGCTTCCGTGACCTCGGGCTCGATCTCGGAGGGTGCCCCGTGCGCCGCCGCGGGCCGGGCGGCGACCGGGCCGAGGCGGCGACGGAGGCTCGGCACCAGCACCGCCGCCTCCAGCACGATGCGGCGGCTCATCTTGGACTCGCCGCGCGCCCGCTCGGTGAAGGTGATCGGGATCTCGCGGACCCGATAGCCGGCCAGCATGGCCCGGTAGGTGAGCTCGATCTGAAAGCCGTAGCCCGCGGAGCGCACGTCGTCGAGCGGGATCGTCTCGAGCACCTCGCGCCGGAAGCACTTGAAGCCCCCGGTGAGGTCGCGCACCGGCACGCCGAGCACCCGCCGCGCGTACCAGCAACCGCCCCTGCTGATCGCCCGCCGCACGGCGCCCCAGCGCTCGACGCCGCCACCGTCGACGTAGCGCGAGCCGAGCACGAGATCGGCGTCCGCCGCCGCCGCGACGAGTCCCGCCAGCGCGTCGGGGTGGTGCGAGAAGTCGCAGTCCATCTCCACGATCAGCCCCGCCCCGCGATCGAGGGCCCGCCGGAAGCCCGCGCGGTACGCGGGGCCGATGCCCTCCTTGCGCTCGCGCTCCAGAACCACGACGCGTTCGTCGCGGGCGGAGATCTCCCGGGCCAGCCGGGCGGTGCCGTCGGGCGAGGAGTCGTCGACGACCAGGACGTGGCCGTCCCAGCCGTGACGGGTGAAGCGCTCCAGCAGGGCCTCGATCATCGGGCTCACGTTCAGCGCCTCGTTGTAGGTGGGCAGCACCACCCACACGGGCCGATCCGGCCAGCGGGGGCTCATCGGCGCAGCGCCACGCCGAAGGTGAACGGCCCGGTGAGCGGGCGCCGGTCGTCCTCGACGACCCGGGCCGGAAGGTCGGCCACCCGCACGCCGAGCGATCGGGCATCGCTCGGGATCGCCGGCGTCAGTTCCACCGCGGCCTCCATCCACGTCTCCCGGGCCGTCCCGTGGACGGGCAGCGCGGAGTAGCGGGTCCCCAGGTCGTCCCAGACGTCGAGGCGACCGGCCCCGGGCGCGAGCTCGTCGACGTTGATGCGGTCCTCGGTGATGGTCGCCACCGTCAGCACCGAGCGCTCCTCGTAGCGCTCGACGGCCCAGAGGCAGACGGCTCCATCGCGGTCGAGGCGCGCCTGGCCGACGGGGATCAGCCCCTCGAAGGCGCCCTGGGAGCGCGAGGGCGCGCGCGAGGACGGCGTCACTGGAGGCTCCCCGGACGGCTCGGGCGGGGGGTCGACGGCCGTGCGCTCGGGCAGGAGGTCGAGCGACAGCTCCACAGGACCCTCGACCAGCGGCTTCTCCACGCCACCGCGGCGCCCGACGGTCGTGCGCGTGAGCCCGGACACGCCGAGATCGAGGCGGCGCGCGTCGGGCGGAGGCGAGGGCTCCATCCACACCGTGCTCTGAAGCGCCCCCAGTCCGGCCGACTGGGCGATCGTGTCGACGGTGTACGCGCCCCCGAGGTCGTCGGTGACGGTCAACCCGGTGTCGGCGTTCCATCCCACCACGCCCGGCGCGTCGCTGAGCACGAGCAGCGGGAGCACCGCGCCGCCGGAGTGGAGCTCCACCGCGAGGGCCGCGACCAGCGCTCCGTCGGCGCGTGCCACCGCCGAGCCGGGCACCAGCCCGCCGAAGGCGCTCTGGCGGCGCTCGCCGGGTCCGGTGTGGGCGGGCGCCGCGCTCACGGGCGGTCACGGGGGGTCGTCATCGGGCACACGCTACCGACGCCCGCGACGGCCGTCGCGCCGGCCCGGGCGGACGGGGCCTTTCAGAGGTCGAGGGTCGCGGCGCCCTCGCCGGCCGGCCGGTGGCGGTGGTAGTACGCCGCCGACTTGGACCGCGAGCCGCAGAGGTCCATGGAGCACCACCGACGGCTCCCGTTGCGGGAGGTGTCCTCGAACAACACCGGACACTCCTCGTTGGCGCACGATCGGACGCGCCGAGGCCGGTCGCGGACGACCGAGAGCGCGTCGAGCACCACGGGGACCAGCAGGCACGTGGTCTGACACCCCTGCGGCACGAACCGCGGTCGCAACGTCCCGGGCTCGACCTCCAAACGACCCGGAACCCCGTCGAGCCAGCTCTCGGCGACACGGCCCACGGCGCCGCACTCCTGACGCAGCAGGCACGAGCGCAGGTCGTCGCGCAACTCGAGCGCGGCCGCGTGCATCCGAGCGCCGACCTCGGGCCGATCGTCGGCGAGCTCGGCCGCCACCAGCCACTCCGCGAGGTCCTCCGGGGTCGGGATGAGCTCGCGCTCCGCCAGGCGGGTGTTGCAGAAATCGAGCGACAGGCGCCCGCCCAGCCACACAAAGCGATCGGGGTGCATCGGCGGCATGACTCCAGCTTGCCAAAACCAGGGCTGTAACGCCTGGGCCGGCCGATGGTCAGCAGCTCGTCAACACGATCGTTCACCGGTTGACGACCCGCCGCGTCGGGTCTACTGTCTTACCGGTAATAGCCCACGTCAGTGGTGAGAAGGAGCCAGCCATGCCGTCGCTTCCCCCCGCGATCGACCTCACCGTCCACCGCACCGGCCGCGGCGCCCCGCTCGTGGCGCTCCACGACCTCGGCCGCGAAGGCGCCGCCATGCAGCGCGCTCTGCGCGACCTGCGCCGCGAACACACGATCGTCGCCCCCGACCTGCGCGGCCACGGAGCGTCGCCCACGCCGAAGGGCCCATGGAGCATCGACGACTTCTCGTCGGACGTCGCCCGCATCATCCAGGACGAGGGTCCGCCCGCCACGGTGGTCGGCGTCGGACTGGGGGCCGCCGCGGCGCTCGCTCTCGCGCTCGGCCACCCGAACCTGGTGTCCGGGCTCATCCTGAGCGGGCTCGGCCCCAAGGCGGAGGACGAAAGCCGGCAGGATCGCTGGACCAGCGCGGCCCGGGCCGTGCGCGATCGCGCGGGCGAGGGCGGCGAGGGCATCGCCCTCTCCATCGAGGCCATGGGCTCGCGGCCGGACTGGCGCGGGGCGCTCGCCCAGGTCCACTCGCCGGTGATGGTGCTGGCGGGCGGCGCCGACCGGGCGGTGCCGCCCGACGATCAGCGCGAGCTCTCGATGTGGATCGACGGCGCCCGCTTCACGACCGCGCCCCGCGTCGGCCACGACGTGGCCGGTGAGGGCGCGCGCGAGCTGGTCAGCGCCGTCCGCCTGCTCACCATGGAGCAGGTGCCCGCCGAGCAGCTGGCGGCGTAGGGACCGCCGCTAGGGCGCGACGGGAGGTGCCTGGCCGAGCGCCTCGGCCAGGCCCGCGGCGCCGGGCGGGTCGGCGAGCGTGACGAAGACCGTCGGCGCGGCCTTCGGGTCGTCGTCGTGGCAGGCCACGAGCCCGCCTCCTCCGAGCCCGGCCCCGTCGAGCACCTCGCGCGTCGCGCGCTCGAGCGCGGCGGAGCCCTCCGCGCCGGCCGGGAACGCCCGCCGGTCGGTCACCCGGACCATCAACTCGTCGCCCGGGAAGGCCGGTCCGCCCTCGAGGGCCGGGTCTCGCTCGGCCTCGGCTGCCGCCAGCGCGGCCTGGCGCAGGGCGCGTCGCACGGCATCCGGCAGCGAGGGCGCGCGATCGTCGCGCTTGTGCTGGTAGAGCATCCCCGGTCGCCCGTGGGACATGTCGAGCGCCCGGTCGGCCTCGTGGCCGATCAGCATGATGCCGGGCCCGTCCGGAACGTGCTGGTAGTCGGCCACGTCGATGAGCAGGCCCTCCAGCGACGCCCGCTGGATCCAGCCGTGGAAGGCCGGGATGAAGGCCGGCAGGTCCACGCTCGCCCCCGGGGCGGCGAAGACCTTGGCCCCGACGCGCGAGGTGCCGACGTCGGGCATGTCTAGACCGCGGCGGACTGGGCGCCCGCCTCGCGGATCTCCATCTGGTGGGCCGCGTCGATGAACAGATTGGTCTCCTCGAGGAGGTAGCGCACGTCGTCCTCCCCCGGCTCGGCCGGGGCGCCGGCGGCGTGGCGGTCGAACAGGGGCCGCGCGAACTTGCCGCCCGCGAAGCGGTCGAAGAAACGCTTCGTGTCGTAGAAGCGCTCGCGGAACTCGTTGACGATCTGATCCGGGTCCGAGCCGATGAGCGGGTACTCGGCGCGCACCAACACCGCGGCGGCCGCGAGCATGGCGGCGTACGCCCGCTCGTCGGCCTTCACGAGGTCGCCGTCCTCGAAGGCGACCTGCGCCTCGAACGAGATGCTCTCCGCGCCCGACAGCTCCAGATCGAGGCTCGAGACGACCTCGCCGGCGCACTCGCCCACGCCCAGGTCGCCCATCGTGAACTCGCGGGCGTCGCCCCAGTCGGTGTAGTACGACGGATCGTCGGCGTGCGCGGGGATCGTCTTCAGCTCGGCGATCATCTGGCCGAGCTCCTTCTTGCCCAGCCGCGCGATGAAGTCCTGAAACGACTCCTCGCCCTGGCGCTCGGCGACGAAGCGGGCCGTGATGGTGTCGACGACCTCGGGGATGCGCTTGCTCGGCACGGCCCCGATCGCCATTCCGTAGGAGCCCGCGTTCTCGCGCCACATGCCGCCGAGCACCACCTGGAAGTGGGGCACGGTGTAGCCGTCCAGCTTGCGCGAGTTGCCGAAGAACCCGATGTCCGCGGCGTGGTGCTGGCCGCAGCTGTTGAAGCAGCCGCTGATCTTGATGCGCAGGCCGCGGGCGGCCTCGTCCATCTCGTAGGCGCGGGTGGCCAGGCGCGTGCGGAGCTCGCCGGCGAGGCCTCGCGAGCTCGAGATGCCGAGCTTGCAGGTGTCGGTGCCCGGGCAGGCGGTGATGTCGACGATGCTGCCGGCGCCGGGCTCGCCGAGGCCGATGGCCACGAGCTCCTCGTGGAGCGCCGGGAGGTCGGCCTCGCTCACCCACCGCAGAACGATGTTCTGCTCGACCGTCGTGCGGACGTGGTCCCCCACATAGCGGCGCGCGATCTCTCCGAGCCGCCGAGTCTGCCACGACGAGATGTCACCCAGCGGCAGCGCCACCGTCGCGACCACGTACCCCGGCTGGCGCTGCCGGTAGACGTTGCTTTCGAGCCACCGCGCGAGCTCGGGCGAGGGCACGTCGTCGCCGAGCGCCAGCGGCTCGCGCGCCGGCTCCTCGTCGAAGCTGTCGACCTCGGGGAGATAGGAGGTCCAGCGCGGATCCTCGGTCAGTCCGGCCCGCTCCTCGTCGATGAGACGGCGGAACTCCTCGATGCCCAGCTT
Source organism: Miltoncostaea sp. (assembly GCA_029288175.1). GTDB lineage: Bacteria > Actinomycetota > Thermoleophilia > Miltoncostaeales > Miltoncostaeaceae > JARFPS01. The sequence goes on from JARFPS010000152.1 coordinate 6,144, forward strand.
CGCGACGAGGAACTTGATGCGCGCGCGGTTGCGGTTCTTCTTCTCGCCGAGCCGGCCGAACACGCGGCCGATGGCCTGGGCCACGGGCAGGAGCTCCTCCGCGGGCAGCCACTCGTACAACACCTTGGACTGATAGGGCGTCGTGCCGAGACCGCCGCCGACGTGGATCTCGAAGCCGCGCCGCTCCTGGCCGTCAACGTTCTTGACCTGCGCGATGGCTCCGAAGTCGTGCATGCGGACCAGGCCGCAGGGCTCGTCGGCGCAGCCGGAGAACGCGATCTTGAACTTCCGTCCGAAGTCCTGGCAGTCGGGGTGGCCGAGCAGGAAGCGGAAGAGCGCGTCGGAGTAGGCGGTCGTGTCGAACGCCTCGGTGGTGCAGACGCCGGCGAGCTGGCATCCGGTGACGTTGCGGACGCCGTTGCCGCACGCCTCGCGCGTCGTGATGCCCACGGCGGCCAGGCGGCGCATGAGGTCGGGCGTGTCGTCGATGTGGACGTAGTGCAGCTGCACGTCCTGCCGTGTGGTGATGTGCAGGATGGCGTCGCTGTACTCCTCGGCGAGGTCCGCGAGGACGTCGAGCTGCTCGGGCGTGACGCCGCCGTAGGGGATCTTGATCCTCATCATCCCCGGGGCGTCCCAGACGGTGTCGGGCCCCTTGGTGAGTCCGTCCGACGGGAAGGGCAGCTCCTTGGCCGCCGTGCCGTCGTGGCGGTGGCCGTTGTCGTAGCGCTGCCCGTACACACCGCGGCGCAGGCGGGTCTCGGCGAAGACCCGCTCGTCGATCTTGCCGGCCCGGCGCAGATCCAGCTGCGCCTCGTACACGTCGATCTCCTCGGCGAGATCGGGTGGCATCTGGTCGGCCAAGAGCTCACGCCACGAGGCGCTCGTCGAGGTCATCGTCACATCCGGAGTCGCAGTGCGGTGGGTGGTCGCGCGAGGGCGCACCGGCCGCCTGAGCGACCGGGTCGGCTAAATTACCAGATATCCGGCGGGTATTTCCCGGAATTGCCTCGGCGAGGCGCCGTCAGCCCTCGACGAGGTCGTCCAGATCGTTGTTCGCGACCTTGGCCAGCGCCCGGATGACGCTGACGCACAGGGCGTCGCCGACCGCCACCTGCACCTGGCTGCCGTCCTCGTCCTCGAAGGCCAGCGTCCAGTGCATGACCGGCCCGTCGGGCGTGGACTGCGGCGGGGTGACCGAGACGCCGACCACGTTGGGCTGCAGCACCCAGAACATCCCCTCGGGGAGCCCGCTGGGCACGGGCTGCCAGTTGGCGGCGTCGGGCAGGGCCTCGCGATGGGCCTCGGCCTGGGTGAAGGCGTTCATCATGCTCTCGGCGTGCTCGGGGTCGAGCGGCAGCGTGAGCACGACGTTGCGGCCGCTCTCGAAGGCGAGGAGCGCGGTGGGCAGCTCGCCCTCGTCGGGCGGAGCGCCGTCCTCCTCCTGGTCGATCTCGACCGGCGAGACGTCGAAACCGGTGGCCTGAAAAGCGAGGGTCTGCCTCACGAGTGAGCCTCCAGGGCGGTGCTAGCGTCAGACGAATGAGGCACGGAGCGACTCCTTGAGCACGACGTCACGGGCGGCCATTCTCACACACGCCCGGCGCGTGAGGGCCGAGGTCCTGGCCGAGCGTGTCGATCCCGCCTCGCTGCTGCGCGCGCTGGCCGGCCGCGACCGCCCCGCGATGATCCGCCACGGTGGCCGGACGGTCGTGGCCGCGGACCCCGACGAGGTGGTCGAGGGACCCGCTGTCTGGGAGGCGCTCGACGGCCCGGTCGAGGAGGCGCGCGACCATCCCATGGCCGGGGGTTGGATCGGCCTGGTCGCCGACGCGCTCGCCGGCACCGTGGAGCGGG
>JARFPS010000173.1 GCA_029288175.1 Miltoncostaea sp.
GAAGGCATGCGACACGCGGTCCGGATCGTCGGCCGGTGCGAAGCTGACGCCGGGCTTGTCCTCGGTGGGGCCGCCGGGCTCCACCAGCAGCAGCCAGGTGCCGAATAGCTGCAGCACCGCCGACGTGCCGTAGGTGCGGAAGACCTCCGCGCCCAGCACGTCGCGGTACCAGTCGACCGACGCCGCCACGTCCTCGGCCACGAGGATCGTGGTGATCGCCGAACCGCCTCCCGGGAACTCCGCCATGGCCACCTCCTTGGGCGGCGGATGCTATCCGGGAGAGAGGGCGCGCCGAGGACCCCGGAGGGCCCCCGACGCGCCTGCGCTCCTACCGGCGGGGCTTCGTCGCGCGCATCTTCTTGTGCACGCGCGTCCGCACCGGCGAGTCGACGGTGGCGGTGCCCACCGCCTCGCCCGCGGAGAACGCCCCGGGGAGGCCGAACGCGTCGTTCAACGCGCCGGCGGCGCCCGCGGTCAGCGACAGCTTCACGCCGCTGGCGCGGAAGGCCAGCGGGGTGACCACGGTCTGAGCCTCGCTCAGGTCGAGCGAGAAGAGCTCCACCCGCGGCCCGCCGCGACCGAGCCTGCCCGTCAGGAAGGCGTCGTCCGGACGGATGCGGATCGTGAACCGGAGCAGCTCAACGGTCGTGCCGTCGGCCGAGGTCTCCACGATCGGGCCCTTCTTCGGGTCCGCGACCGGCTTCTTCGGGTCCGCGACCGGCTTCTTCGGGTCGGCCGGCGGCTTCTTCGGGTCCGCGACCGGCTTCTTCGGGTCCGCGACCGGCTTCTTCGGCTCGGCGACCGGCTTCTTCGGCGCCTCGGCCGGCTTCTCGACCGTCGGCGGCTTGGGCGCCGGCGGCTTGGGCGCCGGCGGCTTCGGAGCCGGCGGCTTCGGCGCGGGCGGCTTCGGCGCGGGCATCTGGGTCAGGCCCAGGCCGCCCAGGTGCCGGATCTTTCCGACCAGCGTGTCGCTCCGCAGGTGGCTCCGCCACGGACGGATGGGGAACGAGACCCGCCCGAGGACCGCCGGGCGCGCGGCCCCCACCGGGGACACCGCCACGTTGGCACCCGCCAGCTTGTCGGCGAACGCCGGGTCGAGCGCGACGGTCGTGCCGCCGCGACCCAACCGCAGCTTCTTCTGGAGGTTGCGATCGCGGACGATGTAGGTCTTGGTCTCGGCGGTGCCGATCACCGCGCCCACGAGGCCGGTGAAGGCGTCGGTCTTGAAGACCGCGTTCAGGGCGGCGGCGCCGCCGGCGGTCAGCTTCAGCTCGACGCCGGGGATCGTCAGCTTGCCCTTGTTGACCGAGGGCGTGCCGGTGACGACCACGTCGAAGATCTCGGGGCGGTCGAGCCGGTTGCGGTTGACGATCGCCGTCAGGTCGGGCGAGGCGTCGACGTTGATGTCGAAGCGGCTGAGCCGAAGCGTGGTGCCCTTCTTCGAGAACTCAAGGCCGCCCAGGTGCTTGTACTGGCCGGCCGGGCCGGTGAGGTCGAGCGCCCCTCGAGGGATGGGGAAGCTGATGCTGCCGTCCTTGTTGGCGCGCGCGCGACCGACCGGGGACACCGTGATGCCCAGGCTGTCGAGGGCCGCGGCCACCCCCGGATCGAGCGTGACGGTGGTCGCGCCTCCGCGCACGATCGAGAAGCTGGTCGCCGACTCGTCGGGCGGAGCCTTCTTGCCGTCAGCTGCGGCGATCGGGGCTCCGGCCAGCAGCGCGATCGCCACCGGTGGACCCAACAGCAGCTTCATTGCCTTCGTCTTCGACCTCATCGACCACTCCTCACGGCGGGTCTGGACACCAATACGGGCGACCGTATCCCGGGCGGTCCTCCCCGTCGGCGGGGGTAAAGCTGGACCATTGTCTAGGCATCTGCCCACGAACTTTCAGAAAGCGCCGTATCGCTCCTTTGGGGGATAACTACTGGAGGAAATAGAAGCTTTGATGCGAGAGCACCGCGGCGGAGCCGTCGTTTGCGGAAACCGACCGGTCATCCCGTCGTGGTCCGCCGCCTTCGCCCTGGGGATGAGGTGGCGGCGATTTGTTTGGCCCCCGGTCCGTGTGGACGACCGCTCGGACGCCCCTAGCCTTTTTCCGTCCGCCCCAGGAGGAGCAACCCCGCATGAGATCACCCGAGAGCAACGTCGCCGCCGCCCAGTGGAGCCCCAGCGGCTCGATCGGGACGGGAGACCTGACCGCACCCGGCGCGTCGGTCCACGGCGCCAACGTGTTCGGCACCGAGCAGCAGCGCCACCGGCTCCCGAAGCCGATCTTCCGTCAGCTGCAGGCGACCATCGACCGCGGTGAGCCGCTCAACCCCGACCTGGCCGACGCCGTCGCGCTGGCCATGAAGGACTGGGCGCTGGAGCGGGGCGCGACCCACTACACGCACTGGTTCCAGCCGCTCACCGGGTGGACGGCCGAGAAGCACGACTCGTTCTTCTCGCCGGAGGCGGGCGGGTCGGCCCTGGCCCAGTTCTCGGGCAAGGAGCTGATCAAGGGCGAGCCCGATGCATCGAGCTTTCCCAGCGGCGGCGTGCGGGCCACCTTCGAGGCCCGCGGCTACACGGCGTGGGACCCCACCAGCCCCGCCTTCATCATCGAGAACCCCAACGGCGCCTACCTCTGCATCCCGACCGCCTTCGCGTCGTGGACCGGTGAGGCGCTCGACAAGAAGATCCCGCTGCTGCGCTCGATGAGCGCGCTGAACGACGCCGCGTTGCGCGCGCTGCGCCTGTTCGGCGACACCACCTCCACCCGCGTCTACACCACGATCGGCCCCGAGCAGGAGTACTTCCTGCTCGACGAGCGCTTCTTCTACGCGCGTCCCGACCTGGTCGCCACCGGGCGCACGCTGTTCGGCGCCAAGCCGGCCAAGGGTCAGCAGCTCGACGACCACTACTTCGGCTTCATTCCGGAGCGCGTGCTGGCCTACATGCTCGACGTGGAGCGCGAGCTGGGCAAGCTGGGCGTGCCGGTCAAGACGCGCCACAACGAGGTGGCCCCCGGCCAGTACGAGATCGCCCCGGTGTTCGAGAACTCCAACGTGGGCACCGACCACCAGCAGCTCTGCATGCAGGTGATGCAGACGGTGGCCCGCCGCTACGGGCTGGTCTGCCTGTTGCACGAGAAGCCGTTCGCGGGCGTGAACGGCTCGGGCAAGCACAACAACTGGTCCATGAGCACGGATGAGGCCAACCTGCTCGACCCCGGCGACACGCCGCACGAGAACATGCAGTTCCTGTTCTTCGCCACGGCGGTCATCCGCGCGGTGCACACCCACCAGGGGCTGCTGCGCGCCTCGATCGCAAGCGCCGGCCAGGACCACCGCCTGGGGGCCAACGAGGCTCCGCCGGCGATCATCTCGATCTTCCTCGGCAAGGAACTGGAGGACGTGTTCCGCGCGATCGCGGCCGGCGAGCCCGCCGCCAGCGTGGCCCGCGAGATGATGGACCTGGGTGCCCACGTGCTGCCCGACCTGCCGCGCGACACCGGCGACCGCAACCGCACCAGCCCCTTCGCGTTCACCGGCAACCGCTTCGAGTTCCGGGCGATGGGCTCCAGCCAGTCGCCGAGCCTGCCCAACACCGTGCTCAACACGATCACGGCCGAGGCCATCGACGGGCTGGCCGACGAGCTGTCGGAGGCCATGAAGAGCGCCCCGCTCGGAGAGGCGCTTCTGGAGGTCATTCGCGACAACTTCTCCACCGTCGGCTCGATCGTGTTCGACGGTGACGGCTACTCGGAAGAGTGGCACGCCGAGGCGGCCGAGCGCGGGCTCAAGAACCTCCGCACCACGCCCGACGCGCTGCCCGAGCTGGTCAGCGAGGAGACGGTCGGCCTGTTCAGCGCCTACAACGTGCTGAACGCGCGCGAGTTGCACTCACGCTACGAGGTGCTGCTGGAGCAGTACGTCATCAAGGTCAACATCGAGGCCGAGACCAGCGCCGACATCGCGGCGACCATGCTGCTGCCGGCCGCCGCGCGCCACGTCGCGACGCTGAAGGAGGCCGGGCTGGACGCCCTGGCCGCCGAGGCCACCGAGATGGTCGAGGGCTTCTCCACCGCCATCAAGGCGCTGCAGGACGCCAACCTGGACGAGAACCACCCGGTCGACCTGCTGGAGGAGGCCCGCTACATGCGCGACGGGGTCATCCCGGCCATGAACGAGGTGCGTGACTACGCCGACCGCCTGGAGCGGGTGGTCACGGACGACCTGTGGCCGCTGCCGCGCTACGCGGAGATGCTCTTCATCCGCTAGCCGCAGCCGCTCGGAGCCTGTCGCGGATGGACATCTGGCGCTGCGGAGGGGGGGGGGGGGGG
>JARFPS010000182.1 GCA_029288175.1 Miltoncostaea sp.
GCCCAGAGTCGGTCCACGTTGGTGCGCTGGGAATCGTCGACGGCCACGTGGCCGTGCTCGTCCAGAGCGAGCCCCAGCGACGCGACCAGGCGGGTGACCAGGGGGGTCGGTTCCTCGTCCGGCGTCCACAGCAGCGTCTCCACCGCGATCCGCTGGCCGGTGTCGAGGACCACGCCGCGGAGGGATCCGTCGCGCTGCTGGATCTCCCTGACGTCTCCCACGAACAGGGGCACCCCGAGGTCGGCCAGGGCGGCCCGCTGGGCGCCGGTGACCTCCACCGACCGCTGAGCGATCACGACCCGTCGCTCGGTCCAGTTGCGGACCATGGGGGGGAAGACGTCGATCTCCTCCTTCATCGAGGGCACGATGCCCCAGGCGCGGTCGCGGTTCTCGTATCCGTCGCAGAAGGGGCAGGGGATGATCGTGCCGCCCCAGCACTCCCCGAACCCGTCGATGTCGGGGTGACGGTCGCGGTAGCCGCAGGCGAGCAGGACCTCACGGGCCTTGATCGTCCCTCCCGCGTCGGTGTGGAGCGTCAGGCCGCCGGAGTCCGCCCGGGCGATGTCGACGACCTCGTGCTCCATCAGCCGGGCGGCGCCGTAGCGCTCGATCTGCTCCCAGGCGCGCTCGCGGATCTCGGCCGGCAGCATGTCGTCGAGCCCGACCAGGTTGTGCACACCGTGCGAGGCCGCGTTGCGGGGCGGCGAGGGTGCGTCGAAGACCACCACGTCCATGCGCGTGCGCGCGAGCACAAGCGCCGCCTGGAGCCCCGCGGGCCCCCCGCCCACGACGGCCACGGCCACGTGCTTCTCCGCGGCACCCATCGACGCCATCCTCTCGGACGGGGCGATCCGGTGCCACGGGGATGAGTCGGGGCGAGAGGATTTGAACCTCCGACCTTCCGGCCCCCAGCCGACTGCGCTACCAGACTGCGCCACGCCCCGAAGCGCCTCCCAAAGTACCACGCTCGACCGTAGTAGCGTGGGGCGCATGGAGCCGACGGGCGGACCCGACCGCGCAACGCGACTGCGCTGGCTGCCGAACGCGCTGACGGTGGGGCGACTGGCGGGGCTGCCGGTGCTCTGGGCGGTGTTCACCCGCGGGCGAGGACCCTCGCGGCCGGCCGCCGGGCTGTTCGCCGTCGCCGCGCTCACCGACATGGCGGACGGGATGCTGGCCCGCCGACTCGGCGCGCAGACCACGTTCGGCCGGATCACCGATCCGCTGGCCGACCGCCTGCTCGTCGCCGTCGCGCTGATCGGGCTGATCCGGCGCCGCCGACTTCACCCGCTCGGCCCGGTGGTGCTGCTGGCGCGTGACGCCGCGAGCATCGTCGGTTTCGCGATGCTGTGGAAGCGTGGGGCCCAGCCCCGCGTCGACACCGCGGGGAAGCTCTCGTCGGCGCTGTCGATGGCGGCGACCGCCCTGGCGCTGGGCTGGCGGCGCCGGTGGATCGACCGCCTCTTCGCCGTGGCCGTCGTCGCGTCGATCGCGACCTTCGTGCGGTATGTGGTCACGCTGCGCGGTCGCGCGGACGGCTCGGGCTTGCCCGGCCCGATACGATCAGAGTCTCAACGCGAACTCGAGGGTGGGGCGACGCCCCCCTCCCGCGACCAGGAGCCCTAATGGACGTGAACCCCGATCTGGAGCAGCTCTCCGACGCCGAGCTCAAGGAGATGATCCGCGAGCTGACGGCCGAAGAGCGGGACATCTCGTACCGGCGCCGCCTTCTGCACGGCCGTATCGAGCTGCTGAAGACCGAGCTGGTCCGTCGCCTGAAGAACAAGGACGAGGGCGATCTCTCGGTGGTCGACGTCGACTCGCTCAGCAAGATCCTGGCGGGGCGCCTGCCGGAGGTCGCCGAGCTCGAGCGATCCGACGACGACTGACGGGCCGCCGGGGGTCGACGTCGCATGGAATGTCCGGTCTGCGGGTATGAGCAGAGCTCCACGCGCCGCTACTGCGGCCGCACCGGGGCGACCCTGCTCATCGATCGCGGCGACGACTCCACCGGTGAGATCACCGGTCCGATCGCCATCGGCCAGGTCTCGCCCGCGACCTCGACCGCCGGTTTCCGGGTCGAGGGGCCGGCCCTCGCGCTGGTCGCCGGCGGCCCAGGGAGCGAGGTCTTCCCGTTGCTCACCGACCCCGTCTCCATCGGTCGCACGCCGCAATCCGAGCTGTTCCTCGATGACGTGACCGTCTCGCGCGATCACGCGCGCATCGAGCGTGGTGCCGACGGTCTGGTCATCCGTGACATGGGGAGCCTCAACGGCACGTACGTCAACCGGCGCCGCATCGAGGCTGCGGAGCTCCTCCAGGACGGCGACGAGCTCCAGATCGGCAAGTTCCGCCTGCTGTTCATCGCGGGTTGACGTGCCGGACCCGCTGATCGACGAGATGCTGGAGACCGGGGGGGCGATCGAGGACGAGGTCGTCGACGAGGAGACGATGACCATCGGCGCGGTCTGCAAGCTGCTCCAGGCCGATTTCCCGTCGGTGTCGATCAGCAAGATCCGATACCTCGAGGACCAGGGCCTGATCGCGCCCGAGCGCACCAAGGGCGGGTACAGGCTGTTCACCGCGCTCGAGGTGGAGCGCCTGCGAACGATCCTGCGGTTGCAGCGCGACGAGTTCCTTCCGCTCCAGGTCATCCGCAAGGAGCTCGAGAGCTCCACCACCGGCGCCTTCAGCGTCGCCAATCAGGCGAAGCAGGTGAAGAGGGCGCAGCTTCAGGCCCCCGCGCCCAGCCGGCGCTACGCGGTGGACGAGCTGGCGACGGCGACCGGCGCCGACGGCGAGCTCGTGCGCGCGCTCTCCGAGTACGGTCTGATCGGCTCCGGGGAAGAGGGTTTCGACGAGACCGAGCGCGAGGTCGTCCAGACGGCCCTCGAGCTCAGCGCGTACGGCGTGGAACCGCGCCACCTGCGCCTGTTCCGCGTGGCCGCCGAGCGCGAGGCCGGCCTTCTTCAGCAGCTGCTGATGACCGGCCTGCGCTCGCGGAATCCCGAGCGCCGTCGTGAGTCGCTGGAGGCGTTGGAGAGCCTGGCTGCGCTGGCATCCCACATGCGCCACCTGATGCTCCTGTCCGAGCTCCGTCAGATGGTGGACGGGTGAGCGTGGACCGCGCCACCGCGGTCGATCTCGACGCCCTGATCCGAAAGATCCCGGATCATCCCGAGCCCGGCATCCTCTTCTACGACCTCATGCCGCTCCTGCAGGCGCCCGCGGGGCTCAACGCCGTCGTGGAGCGCATGGCCGACCACGGCCGCTCACTCGATCCCCACGTGGTCGTCGGCGCCGAGGCCCGGGGGTTCATCGCGGGGGGCGCGCTGGCGAAGAGCCTGGGCGTGGGCTTCGCGGCCGCCCGCAAGCCGGGGAAGCTCCCCGCCGAGGTCATCGAGCAGGAGTACGACCTCGAGTACGGCACCGACCGGCTGGCCCTGCATCGCGACGCGATCACGCCGGGCTCCCGGGTGTTGCTGCACGACGACCTGCTGGCCACGGGGGGCACGGCCGAGGCGCAGGTGCGGATGATCGAGCGCCTGGGCGGTCAGGTGGTCGGGCTCGTGTTCATCGTGGAGCTGGCCTTCCTGCCCGGCCGCGAGCGGCTGGCCGACTACCCGATCCATTCTCTACTGACCTACGACAGCGAGGCGGTTGACGCATGAGTCCCGTGGCGATCGGAATCGACATCGGTGGCACCGGCATCAAGGCCGCCGCCGTCGACCTGGAGGCGGGCGAGCTGGCCGGGGACCGCGTCCGCATTCCCACCCCCAAGCCCGCCACCCCCGACGCCGTCATCGAGACGGCCGCGCAGACGATCGCCGAGCTGCCCACCGATGTCCCGGTGGGCATCGGCTTCCCGGCGGCCTTCGTGGACGGCGAGGTCATGGAGTCGCCGAACATGGATCCCGCATGGCTCGGCCTGAACGCCCGCGATGCTTTCAGCGAGCGGCTCGGCCGGCCCGTGACCCTCTTGAACGACGCCGACGCGGCGGGCGTCGCCGAGGTGCGCTTCGGCGCGGGCAAGGGCGTCGAGGGGGTCATCCTCGTGCTGACGCTCGGCACCGGCATCGGCTCGGCGCTGTTCACCAGGGGCCACCTGGTTCCCAACACCGAGATCGGCCACATCGAGCTGCGCGGCAAGGATGCGGAGCTTCGGGCGGCGGCCAGCGTGCGCGAGCGCAAGGACCTCTCGTGGAAGAAGTGGGCGGGCCGGCTGAACGAGTATCTGAACGCCGTCGACCGTCTCTTCTGGCCCGACCTGATCATCCTGGGCGGGGGCGTCTCGAAGAAGCCCGAGCGGTTCATGCCGCACCTCGACGTGCGCGCGCCGCTGGAGCCGGCCCGGCTGGCGAACCACGCGGGCATCGTGGGCGCCGCGTTCCGCGCCGCCTACCTCGCGCCGGCGCCAGGGCGCAGGCGCAGGGCGCCTGCGCGCTCGCGACGGCGCTCGCCGTGAATCACGGCTCGCGGAGGTACTGACGCCGTAGGTGCTCGATGAAGGGCGCCGTGGCCAGCCCCGCGCCGTTGGCGTCGCGCATCAGCTCATCGGTGCGCACAAGGCGGGCCCGGCTGTGCACCGCCCGCCTGAGGAAGTCGAGGATCGGGGCGAACGATCCCTCGGCCGCCAGATCCGAGAGGGGCCCCGCCTCGCGCGCCGCGGTCTCCGCCAGCTGGGCCGCGTAGAGATGCCCCAGCGAGTAGGTGGGGAAGTACCCGATGAGGCCCTGCGGCCAGTGGATGTCCTGCATGACGCCGTCGCCCGGGCGGGGCGGCCGCAGGCCCAGCAGTTCCTCCATGCCGTCGTCGAAGGCGCCCGGCAGCTCGTCGAGGGGCAGGTCCCCGCGCACCAGCGCAAGCTCCAGGCGGAAGCGCAGCACGATGTGCAGGTTGTAGGTCACCTCGTCGGCCTCGACCCGGATGAGCGACGGCTGAACCCGTCGCGAGGTTCGGGCGAGCCGATCGATGCCGACGGTACCCATCGCTTCGGGGAAGAGCGCGCGCAGCGTCGGCTCCAGTGACCGCCAGAAGCCGTCGGTCCGGCCGACGTGGTTCTCCCAGAAAAGCGACTGCGACTCGTGGGCCCCCAGGCTCGGTGCGTCGTGGGCGAACGTGCCGGCGAGCCGCTCGGGGAGGCCCTGCTCGTAGAGGGCATGTCCGGCCTCGTGGAGCACCGCCCGGATGTTCGAGACCGGATCCGCCTCGTCCACCCTGGTGGTGAACCGGACGTCGCCCGCCCCGATCGAGGTCGTAAAGGGGTGCGCCGAGCGTGCGATGGCCCCACGCTCCAGATCGAAGCCGATCATGGCGCCCACCTCGCGCGCCAGGGCCACCTGGGCGTCGGCCGGCCAGATGGCCTCGGGAAGCGGGGGAGGGCTGGCGGCCGTGGCGGGCTCCACCAGCGGCCGCACACCGGCGGCCAGCTCGTCGAGCAGCGGCTCGAGCTCCCCGGCGGTCGCGCCGGGCTCGTAGTCGTCGAGCAGGGCGTCGGACAGCTCGGCAGCGTCGCCCCGCACGGCCTCCGCGTAGCGGCGGGTCAGATCGACGACCGGTCGCAGCCCGTCGAGGTAGGCCGCGTCGTCGTCGCGCGGCCGTGCGTCGAGCCAGACCGAGACGGCACGCGAGCGCGCCTCGCTGAGCTCGCGCACGAGCTCCTCGGGGACCTGCGTGGCCCGGTCGCGCTCCCGGCGGGCCCAGGCCACCATCGCCGCGGTGTCGGCGTCGAGGTCGCCCTCTGCGAGCGCCGCGATGGCCTCGCCCGCGTCCGCGCGCACCAGCTCGCGGTGGTGGAGGGCGCTCAGCGTGCCCATCTGCCGGGCCCGCGCCTCGGCCCCGCCGCGCGGCATGCCGGTCTCGCGGTCCCAGCCCAGCAGGGCCCCGGTGGCCGACAGGTCGGCCAGCGTGGCGCTCCAGTCGGCGAAGAGATCGCGGTGCCCGTCGGTCGCCACGAACCGACTATAGCCGCGCGCGCGGAGCTATCCTCCGATCGTGCCCGGACGGTCCGACCCACCCGCCATCGTCCGGTGGTGGGAGGAGCTTCACATCCTCGTGCAGATCGCCGTGGTGGCACCCTTCGCGATCGCCCTCATGTGGGCCGCGCACGTCTTCCTGATGAACCAGCCGCTCGGACGGGGGCTGGTCTACGCCGTGTTCTGGGGGCTCCTGGCGACGGGCGCCATCGTGGGCGCGTCGCGCTCGGAGCGGGCGCGGAGGTTCCCGAGGGCCTGACGGCCCCCGGGAGCGCTCGCGGCTAGCAGTTGCCCTGGGCCGCCTGCGTGAAGTCGGTCAGGGTGGACTGGATCTCGGGGACCAGCCCCTGAATGGCGCCGGCGTCGCTGTTCTCGGCCGCCGTGATGAACTGGCCGAGCAGGTCGCTGACAGCCGGTCCGGTCTGCACCAGGCAGGAACGCTGCTGCTCGAGCTGGGCGTTGTCCAGCGTGTAGGAGCCCATGCTCTGGATGGCCTCGTCGAAGTCCGCGAGGTTCTGGCGCAGCTGCGGCGCCAGGGTCTCGAGCTCGGACGGGTTGGAGATGCCCTGCAGCGCCTCGCCGAATGCGGTCAGCACTCCGGCGGCGCTGGTGGCGTCCTGGATGTACCGCTGGGTGCTGCCGGGAGCGGCGGCGTTCGAGTCGCTCGAGTCGTCCGAGTCGCCGGGTTCGGTCGTGTCGGTCGAGTCGTCGCCCGTGTCCGGCGCCGGGGTCGGCGTCGGGGTGAGCGTGTCGGAGCTGTCGCCCGAGTCGTCGCCGCTGTCCGTGCTGCTGTCGGAGCTGTCACCGTCGGCGCAGTCGTCGAGGCCGAGCTCCTCCGCGAGCTCGTCGGCCCGGTCGGTCAGCTCCTCGCCCTCCTCCTGGAGGTCGGCCAGCACGGTTGAGGGGTCCTCTCCGTCCTCAATGCGCTGCCGGGCGTCGTCGACCAGCTCGATCGTGCGATCGAGGGTCTCGATGGCCTCATCATGCTGCTCGGCGAACTCGTCGGGGGGCGTGAGCTCCCTCAACTCGTCGACCTGCCTCCGCTGCGCGTCGACCAGCGCCTGAAGGTCCTCGACGCTGTTGACCTCGATGGCGTCGGTGGTGCGATCGGTCTCGCGGCAGATCTGGTTGGCCTGATCGCGGTACTCCTCGACGCTGAGCGCCGAGTCTCCGTCGCCCCCGCCGCAGCCCGCGGCGATGATGACGGCAGCCGCTCCCGCGGCGAAGAGGCCGCCGAAACGCGAGCGGCGGCTGAAGGGCTTGATCACGAGGTCTCCTTGGGGCGACTGCGAGCGCCGAAACCCTACCTCGGGCCTCCGGCGATGCACGGCACGGTGATCATCATCGGCGGACATGCGCCAACGCCTGACGTCTTGTGCCCGGGCGTCAGCAGCCGCCATTGGCCGCCGCCTGGAAGTCCTGGAGCGCGCGGGTCACCTCGGGCAGCAGGTCCGTCACCTCCTCGACGTCTCCGCTCTGCGCCGCCCGGGTGAACCTGCGAAGCGCATCGCTGACGGGGTCCGCGCTCTCGACGAGGCACGAGCGTTGATCCTCCAGCTCGGGGTCCGCCAGCCGGTAGCCGGCCATCCGCTCGATGGCCGCATCGAAGTCGTCGAGCTCCCCGAGGAGCACCGGCACCGAGTCGTCGAGGCCTTCGGGGCTGGGCACGGCCTGCAGTCCTTCGCCGAAGGCGATCAGGGCCGAGGATGCGGCGCCGACGTCGCGGAGGTACGTCTGCACGTCGCTCTCGGGCATCTCATCGGCCCCGTCCGATGCGGCCGCGCAGTCGGGCAGGTCCAGGTCGCCCGCCAGGGCGTCGGCCTGCTGGCTGAGCTCCCGCTCCCGGGGATCCAGGTCGGAGAAGACCTGTCGGGGGGCCTCGCCCGGGGTGATCCGCTCGCGGGCTTCATCGGTGAGGCCGGACAGCCCTCCGAGCACCATGACGAACTCGTCGTGGCTCTCGGCCAGCTCCTCGGGTGGATCGAGGGCCTCGAAGGCCGCAACGTCCCGCTGCTGCGCCTCCGCCAGCCGCTCCAGATCCTCCACGGTGACGACCTGGATGTTCTCGGCGGTCTGCTTGGAGCGGCGACAGATCGCCTGCGCCTGGTCCCGGTACTCGCCGAGGCTGAGACCGGAGGCATCGGCCCCTCCGCCGCAGCCCGCGGCGATGGTCACAGCGCCCGCGCCCGCGGCGAGCAGGGCTCCGAAGCGCCAACGGCGCTCTGTCAGCAGTGTCACGGCGGACTCCCTGGTGCGATGGAGGGGCCAAACCCACAGCGGGGCCGGATGTCGGGCGTCCGCGGGGCGGCCGGCCGGTACCATGAGATCCCGTTGTCGCCTCGGGAGGTGCGAGTGCTCGTCACGTCGGAGATCGCGGATGCCCTGAACGCCCAGCTCGGCCGGGAGCTGGAGGCGCACCTGCAGTACCTGGCCATCTCGAGCTACTTCGATGCCGAGGCGCTGCCGGAGCTCACGCGCTTCTTCGCCGCCCAGGCCGCCGAGGAGCACGAGCACGCGATGAAGTTCCTCGACTACATCCAGGATGTCGGGGCCCCCGTCAGGATCCCTGCGATGCCCGCTCCCCAGGCCGCCTTCGAGAGCGCCTCGGAGGCCGTGGAGCTGGCCCTGCGCGCCGAGGAGGACGTCACGGCACGTATCAACGCCATCGTCGACCTCGCCGTGAAAGGGAGCGACCACGCGACCCAGGCGTTCCTTCAGTGGTTCGTGACCGAGCAGATCGAGGAGGTCTCGACGATGTCGGACCTCCTGGCCGTCATCGGGCGGGCCGGGGGGAACCTGCTGCTGGTCGAGGACTACATCGCGCGTGGCGCGGGCGGTGAGGGCCCGGCGGTCGACGCCGGCGGCTGAGCGCCGAGCGGATCGCACCCGAGCGCGCCCCGGAAGATCGCCGCGCCGACCGCGTCGGCGGCCCAGGACCCGTCCCCGTGGGCGACGGAGTCCGCGAGCGACGTGATCCCCTCGGCGAGACGGGCGACCCCTCGGGGCGGCCCTGTCCGTCTCCGAGGAGGCCGTGATGGTCGCCGCGGTCTCTCGGCGACCGTCCGGATCTGCGCCGAACGGGTCTCCGGCGTGGTGGCCGACGCTCGGGTCGGAGGCCGCGCCGGCGCTCGCCCGGCCGGCTCGTGCTACTCGGCCCCGACGTCCGGGTCGGAGGACGGCGTGCCGGAGTGGTGGAGGTAGAGAATGCGATCGCCCGGGAGAAGATCCCGGGTCCGCGGGTCGTCGAACCGCAGCACCTCGGCCTCGCGCACCACGCCGACGATGAGGTGATGGGGGTTCAGGTTGGCCCGGGCCCCCGTCTCGCTGTCCTCGATCGGCCGTTCGGCGATGTCCAGGCCGACCCCCGTGGCCAGTAGATCCTCGAGGATCTTGACCAGTCGGGGCGCCTCGGTCGCCAGGCCGAGCAGGCGGCCGGCGGCCTCCGCCGAGGTGATGACCGAGTCGGCGCCGCTCTGGCGGAGCAGCTGGGCGTTCTCCTCCTCACGGGCCGCTGCCACGATGGTCATGCGCCTGCTGACCATCTGTCGCGCCGTCAGCGTCACGAGCACCGCGGCCTCGTCGGTGTCGGGGGCGACCACCAGCGCCTGGGCGGCGCCGATGCCCGCTTCCTCGAGGACCGAGGTGCGCGCGGCGTCGCCCGGAATCGCCACGAGACCCGCGGCGGCGGCCTCCTCGACCGACTGGCGGTTGCGATCGATGATCAGGATGCGGTCGCGCGGGACCCCTCGGTCCATCAGCACCCTCACGGCGCTCTTTCCCTTGACCCCGAACCCCACGACGATGAAGTGGTTCTTCAACCCGGACCTCCAGCGGCCCTCGCGGATGCGTGTGCGCAGGCTACCCGTGGCCAGCTCGAACACCGAGCCCACCAGCAGGATCAGGAAGATGACCCGCGCCGGGGTGACGAGCAGGGCGTTGACGAGTCGCGCGCTCTGCGTGACCGGCGTGATGTCCCCGTAGCCGACGGTCGTGACGCTGACGGTCGAGTAGTACAGGGCGTCGATGACCGTGATCCCACCGCCGGCGGCGTCCTCGTAGTCGCCCCGCTGTATCAGCACGAGGAACATGACGAAGAGCACGACCGCCACGCCCAGCAGGATGCGGATTCCGGCCTGGCGGAGGGGGTCGCGCTGCTCCGGTTCCGGCAGGCGGACGCGGGCGCCGGTCGGTTTGGGCATGCGGGCCAGCCTACTCCGGTTCGCAGCCGTCGCCAGGCGGCGCTATCGTTCGGTGCGCCACCCGGTCGTGCACGACGCGGGCGGCGCCGACCATGACCGACTCATCATCCGACCGCGAGCGCAGGGCCCACCCGCGCGTGTACGCCGATCTTGCGGCGCGGGTGGTGGGGGATGACGGCATGGAGGTCGAGGCCCGCAGCGTCAACATCAGCGAGGGCGGCGTGCTGCTCTCGGGCGGGGACTTCCCCGACACCGGCCGCGTGCGCATCGAGATCGAGCTGGCCGAGCTCGGGTGGCATTCGCTCGAGGCCGATGTCGTGCGGCGGGAGTCGGCGGGCGACGGCAACGATCAGCTCGCGGCCAGGTTTGCCGAAGTGGCCACCGGCGGCGGCCGGGAGGCCATCCGCGCCTTCTTCGACGCTCACATCTCCGGTGGCGACGACGCGCCTCCGGCCTCCGGGGCCTGACGCCCCGGTCTCAGGCCGCCAGGTCGATCAGCGCGCCGGGCTCGCCCTCGTCGGGCTCGGGGCGGTCATCGCGGCCCTGGGGGTGCCCGTCGGGCTCGCGCTCCGGGTTCCAGAGCTCGGCCTCCTTGGCCTCCGGCAGCTTCTCGGCCTTGGCGCGGTCCTGACGCTCGGCGGCCGCGATGATCATGCCCGTCTGGATGTCGCGGTGGATCACGCCCTGGGCGTGCCGAAGCGCTTCGGCCATGCCCGCCTTGTGCGTTCCGTTGACGTAGGACATCGGTTCCGGTCGGTGGATGTGGGACCTCGGTTCCCTGTATCGGCAGAATGGGCGCCGGCCATGAGGGTGAGTCGGTTGAGGCGTGTGTTCGTCCGCTCGGTGTGGCACGGTTGAGCGTCGTGGTCGGCCGGCGCACAAAGATCCTCGCGACCCTGGGTCCGGCCACCGACCGGCCCGGCGTCATCGACGAGCTCGTGAGGGGCGGGCTGGACGGCGCGCGCATCAACACCGCGCACGGCCACCCCGACGACTGGCGGCGGCAGGCCGCGGCTCTGCGCGCGGCGAGCGAGTCGGCCGGGCGGCCGGTGGCTCTGCTGGTCGACATCTCGGGCCCCAAGCTCCGGCTGCTCGAGGACGTGCTGCCGCGCGAGGTGCTGGTGGGCGAGAGCGTCACGTTCGTGGGCGCCGAGGAGAGCCCGGACGGGGCGCGGGGTGTCGCCTGGCCGGATCTGATCAACGCGGTCATCCCGGGCGTCTCCGAGATCGTGATCGGCGATGGCGCGCCGCGCTTCTCGGTGGTCACCACCTACGAGGGCGAGGTCCGATGCACGTGCATCCGCAAGGGCCCGGTGGAGCCCCGCAAGGGCATCTTCGTCACCCACTCGCGGGTGGAGCTGCCGGCGATGGGCGGTCACGAGGTCGAGCACGCCGAGATCGCGGCCGAACTCGAGGCCGACTTCATCGCGCTGTCGTTCGTGCGCTCCGGTCAGGACATCCGGCGGCTTCGGAGCATCCTGGACTCGGTCGGATCCACCGCTCGGGTCGTCGCCAAGATCGAGCGGCTCTCGGCATTCGACGCGCTCGACGACATCCTGGCCGTCTCGGACGGGGTGATGGTCGCGCGGGGCGACCTGGGTGTTCAGGCCGGTGTGGCACGCGTGCCGATCCTTCAGAAGGAGATCATCCACCGGGCGGTGGGAGACGGAAAGCTGGCCATCACCGCCACGCAGATGCTCGAGTCGATGATCACCGCGCCGGCGCCGACCCGTGCCGAGGCCACGGACGTCGCCAACGCGATCCTCGACGGCACCTCAACGCTGATGCTCTCGGCCGAGACCGCCGTGGGCGAGCACCCCGTCGAGGTGGTGAGGGTGATGGGCGAGATCGCCCTTTACGCCCAGTCGGAGCCGGTGTACCAGCAGGACATCGAGGCGCCGGTCGAGAGCCGCGCCGAGGCGCTCATGCAGTCGGCGGTGCTGCTGGCGCGTCAGGTGGGGGCGGCGGCCATCGTGGTGCCCACCACCAGCGGCGGATCGGCCCGCGCCGCGATCAAGTACCGGCCGCAGCTCCCGCTGGTCGCGCTCTGTCGCGATCCCGCCGTGGCGCGTCAGCTCGCGCTCGATTGGGGGGTGATACCCGCGCTTCTCGAGGGCGAGGCCGACAGCGCGGAGACGTTCGTGGAGCTGATGGTGAGCGGCGCCATCGAGGTGGCCGGTCTCCGGCCAGGCGACACCGTCGTGGTGGCCTACGGCAGCACGCTCGAGCGTCCGGGGTCGACCAACGTGATCGTGCTGCGGCAGATCGCGGGCGCCGGCGGGCGCACCGCCTGAGCTCTTCTCAGCGCACCGGGAACAGCATGTCCACGCCGCCGTGGTGGGCGATGGCGTAGGCCGGTTGGTCCGTGCCGGCGCGGAACACGACCGAGATGCGCATGCCGTCGGCCAGCGACAGCTCGCGCGGCAGCTTCCGGAAGCTGACGATGTGGCCCTCGCCGTCGTCGGCAGCCAGCAGCATCCGGTAGTCGATGCGCCACCACCTCCGTTCCAGCCGCGGGCGCTCGACGAGCGACGCGCCGACGATGGCGGCGAACTGGTCCTGGCATCCGGGGCAGCGCAGCAGCAGCTCCTTGCCGCCGGGGTCCTCGACGCGGCTGATGGTCGTGCAAGTGGGGCAGGGAATCTCCCGCGGGCGCCGCGCCGGCGCCGCGGCCGCCGCTCCGTTGACGGTCACCGAGGGTCGGCGACGGTCGTAGCGGCGGCGGGCGGCGGGGTCGCCCAGAACCTGCCAGGCGGCGTTGAGCCGCTTGCTCATCTCCTCGGCGCGCCCGCGGTGGTCGGTGTCCTGGAACCGGTCGGGGTGGAATGCCTTGAGGTGGAAGCGCCAGGCGTCCTCGATCTCCTCTCGCGAGGCGTCCCGGTCGACGCCGAGCACGGCGTAGTGGTCCTCGGGGCTCACGGTGCGTCGCACGACTGCTCGGGGACGACCGTGACGCCATCGGGCGGCGGCGTGGAGAGAAGCGTCACGGTCGAGCCCACCTCCACCTCAACTCCGGCCGCGGGGTCGGACCCCACGAGGACCGACGGCTCGGCTGCGGCCGCCGAGGGATCGACCGTCAGGGCGGGCTCGAGAAAGCGTCCGCAGACGCGGTCGATGCCCGCCTGCACCCCGAGGCCCTCCACGTCCGGCACGATGACCCGATCCTCGTCGCCGCCGCATGCCGCGAGGCCGGCCGCGATCGTCACGGCGGCCAGGGCGAGCGCGATCCGGCGGCGGGAGATCATCACCCGATCGTAGCCAAGCGGCGCTTCTCGGCGCCGATCCCGAGACGCACCGTCACCAGCAACGCAAGCGTCCCGACGAACCCGAACGCCGCCCAGAACTCTTCGTGCGCGAACAGGAAGATCTGCGTGATGAGCAGGTTGATCAGCAGCGCGCGGTCGAAGGCCCGGTAGGCCATCAGCCGGTCGTGCCAGATGACGCCCACCCCGAAGCACACGAGGCCCGCTGAGAGCGCCGCGGCCGCGAGCGGGATACCCCGGATCAACCAGTCCCCCGACGGCTCGGGGAAGATCCAGGCCCCGGTGGTGAAGCCGACCACCTGGACGCTGGAGATAAGCGTCGCGATCAGCGCCACCGACGTCACCGCGCCGGGGAACCAGCGGTGGTGGACCAGCCTCCGGTAGCGGTCTACGCCGGCTCGCGCGATGCGCTCAATGCGTCCGGACGCCTCCTCGGCGGCCGGGGCGGCGGCCCCGAGGGCGGCCCGCAGTGGTGTCACGAGCGGGTGATCCTGGTCGGCGCGGTCCAGCATGGCTCCCGCGCGGTCCCGCTCGGACGCGGTCAGGGGTCGGAAGGTGGCCTCGCGCACCAGCGTGCCCGCGTTGGCGAGCGCCTCGACGGGCGACAGCGGCCTGTGGGTGCTCAGCTCGCGGAAGGTCAGGTACATCACCACGAACGTGGCGTAGATGATCGCGGGGGTGGGACGGAAGAAGTAGTCGACGTCCTCGGTGATGAACTTGCCGAGCTCGTCGATGAACAGCCCGAAGCCGATTCCTCCGGCGACCGCCACGACCCATCGCCACCGTCGCGGCACCAGCGCCAGGGCGATGACGAGCGCCGCCGCCAGCAGCAGTCCGCCCCACAGGGCGTGGGCGATGTGGATGCTGTCGCGTGCGTTTCCGACCTGAGGGAAGCCGGTGGCCGCGAGATAGGCGCGCACCACGAGGACCGTGGTGACGCCGGTGGCCAGGAAGGTGCCAAGCAGCGGGGCGATGGCCACATCGCGGATGAAGGGGCGTCGGGCGCTCACGGCGCCGGATCCTGCGGGACGCCCGGTGGCCGGGCAAGCCTCCGCCCGTGTTACGAACCTGTGTCCGATGACGGTCGCGCCACCGTCGGGCATGTACAAGGGCGTTCGGCGATGCGACGAAAGGGCGGGAGATGAGCCAACTTCTGGTCGCGACCTATGCGGAGGGCTCGGCGGCGGAGGCGGCGCTCGGGACCCTGTCCGATCGGGGCGCAGAGCTCGTCCGTCTCCAGGCGGCGATCGTCGTGACCCGCGACGAGGTGGGGGATGTCACGGTCGGCGCGACCGCGCTGGGGCCCGCGCAGGCGCTGGCGCCTCGGCGAGCGGCATGGGGTCTCCTGAGCGCGCTCGTGTTCTTCACGCCGCGCCTGTGGCCGCTGGTCGCCGGGTTCATCGAGCGGTCGGGCGGCCGGAGCGGGGACGTCGGCCTCGACGAGGTGGCGACGGAGGCGGTCCGTGCCGACCTCCCGGCAGGGGGCTCCGCGGTGATGGCGATCGTCGCCGGCGACTCGGCCGAGCGCGAGCGGGAGATCCTCGCCGAGACCGGCGAGAGCCTGCACGCTCTGCCCATCTCGCACGCGGCCATCGGCTCGATTGCCGAGGCTCTCGAGTACCCGGAGGTGTACGCGATCGCCTCGCTCGCCCTGTCCTCCCCCGACCGGGCCTGAGATGCTCGGAGCATGCACTCGGGGCCCGCGACGCTGCGCATGAGGGGAGTCGAGCACCCCGTGACCGTCGATCTCTGGAACAGGCCGGCGCGCGGGATCATGCTCGGCGAGTGGGGGGCACCGCCAGGGGTGAGGGCCTCGCCGCCGGAGAGGCGGAGGTCGAGCTGCCCGACGACCGCCGGGGGCTGGTCGTCGTGACCGTCGCCGGAGGGGGCCCGGCAACGCTTGCGGGGCGCGGCGGGCCGCCATCATGACCGCCGTCTGATCGCCGGGCGTGGCGATCGTCGAGGCCGACGACGCGATGGCCGTCCAGCGCTACTCGGCCAGGTGGAGCCCATGCCTGACCGTCGACTTCACGCCCGTGGTCGCCGCGCACTCCGCGGCTTGAGCCGACCGGCGGGCCTCGGTCCGCCTCGCGGCGTGAGCGCCGGTGGCCGGGGTGTCGTCGCTCGGCCCCGAAACGAGGAAACCCCGCGGGGCCGCGGGGTTTCAGAGAGGTAGCGCGTGCGGGATTCGAACCCGCGTTACCGCCGTGAGAGGGCGGCGTCCTAGGCCCCTAGACGAACGCGCCACGACCTCCGCCCATTGTACCCGGGCCGACGGCGGAGTGAGCTGGGGGAGAAGGATTCGAACCCTCACAACCGGGACCAGAACCCGGCGTCCTACCGTTAGACGATCCCCCACCTGGAACCGGAATCGAGGCTACCACAGGGGTCGAGCGCCACGGAAATGCCGTGGCGGCGCCTAGACCGCGAGCGCTTCCCAGTCGGCGTAGAGGTCGGCATAGCGGCCTCCGCCGGCGAGGAGCTCGGCGTGGGTCCCCTGCTCGAGGATCCGTCCGTCGTCGATCACGGCGATGCGGTCGGCGTTGCGGATGGTCGACAGCCGGTGGGCGATCACGACGGCGGTGCGCCCGGCGAAGAGGGTGTCCATGGCCTCCTCGACCATGGCCTCGGAGCGCAGGTCGAGTGACGAGGTCGCCTCGTCGAGGATCAGCAGCCGGGGGTCGGCGATCAGCGCTCGCGCGAAGGCGATGAGCTGGCGCTGACCGGCGGACAGGCCGGTGCCCCCCGCCGTGACCGCGGTGTCGAAGCCGTGGGGCATGGCCTCGATCATCTCCAGCACGCCGATCGCCTCGCAGGCGGCCCGCACCTCGGCCTCGGTGGCGTGGGGCCGGCCGAAGGTCAGGTTGTCGGCGATGGTCCCGGCGAACAGGTGGCCCTCCTGGGGGACGATGGCCAGCTGGTCGCGCAGCGACGCCTGGGTGACGTGACGCAGGTCGTGGCCGTCGATCAGGACCTCGCCCCGGTCGGGGTCGTAGAAGCGCGCGATGAGCTTGGCCAGCGTCGACTTGCCGGCCCCGGTCGGGCCGACGAGGGCGACCGTCTGGCCCGGCAGGACGTGCAGGTCAACGTCGCTCAGCACGGGATCATCGCCGTAGGCGAACGTGACGTTGCGCAGGTCGATGTCGCCGCGCGCAGGGGGGAGCGGAGTGGCGTCGGGCGCGTCGGCCAGATCCGGCTCGGTGTCCAGCACGCCGAACACCTTCTCGAGCGCCGCCATCGCCGCCTGGAACGTGTTGTAGAGCTGAGACAGCGACTGGATGGGGTCGAAGAAGCTGGCCAGGTAGCCGAGGAAGGCCACCATGACCCCGACCGTGAGGTCCGCGTCGAGCACGCGCGTGGCGCCGAAGTAGAGGATGATCGCGGTGGCGACCCCCGACAGCATCTCGACGCTGGGGAAGTAGATGCCCGACAGCCGCACCGTGTTGACGTGCACTCGGCGGTACTCGCCGGACACCTCGGCGAAGTCGGCCGCCGATTGCTCCTGGTGCCCGAAGCCCTGCACGACGCGCATCCCCGACAGGGTCTCCTGCAGCGAGGCGAGGACGTCGGCGTTCTTCTCGCGGGTGCGGCGGTAGAGCCGGGCCGAGATGACGCGGAAGGCGGCGGTTCCGAGCGCAAGCGGCGGGAGGATGATGAACGCCAGGAGGGCGAGCTTCGCGTCGTAGGCGAAGAGGATCGCGATGACGCCGACCAAGGTCAGGCCGTTGATGACCAGCGAGGTGAAGCCCTCGGTGACGAGCTGGTTGAGCGCCTCGATGTCGCTGGTGAGCCGCGCGACCGTCCAGCCCGTGGGGGTCCGCTCGTGGTATCCGAGCTGGAGCTTCATCAGGTGGGTGAAGGTGTCGCCGCGCAGGTCGAGCAGGACCCGCTGACCGATCCACGACGACAGGTACACCTGGAAGTAGCCGGCCAGCCAGCCGACGGCGCCGACGGCCACGAACGCCACCACGGCCAGCGTGAGCACCGCCTTGTCTCCGGCCGAGATGCCGTCGTCGATGCCGATCTGGGCCAGGGCGGGGCCGGCGAGCAGCGTGCCGGTCACGACCAGCATGAGCAGCACCGTGAGCAGGGTGCGCCCCAGGTAGGGCCGGAAGTAGGGCAGCAGGCGGCGAAGCTTGCGGCGCGCGGGGGGCGGGGCGGCCGCCGTGGAGACCGGGGCGCTCATTCGTCGACCCCCACCAGCTCGGGCTGGGCCAGGCCGCTGTCGTAGATCTCGCGGTAGAGCGCGCTCGACCGGTAGAGCGAGCCGTGGGTGCCCTGGGCGGCGATGCGTCCGTCCTCCAGCACCACGAGCTCGTCCGCCAGCGCGACCGTGGAGGCCCGGTGCGCGATGATCAGCGTGGTGCGGCCCTCCATGACCGCGCTCAGGGCCGCGTGGATCTCGCGCTCGGTCGACGCGTCCACGGAGGCGGTCGCCTCGTCGAGGATCAGGATCCGCGGGTCGGAGAGCACGGCCCGCGCGATCGCGATGCGCTGCCGCTGTCCGCCCGACAGGGTGAAGCCGCGCTCTCCGACCCGGGTCTCGTACCCCTTCGGGAGGGCCTCGATGAAGGCGTCGGCCCGCGCCAGCCGCGCGGCGGCGCGCACCTCCTCGTCCGTGGCGTCGGTCTTGCCGAAGGCGATGTTCTCGCGCACGGATGCTGAGAAGAGGAACGGGTCCTGGGGCACGACGCCCACCTGTCGGCGCAGCTCGTCGAGCGCGACGGTTGCGACGTCGGCCCCGTCGACGAGCACCGTGCCGTCGGTGGGGTCGTAGAAGCGGGGCAGGAGCTGAGTGAGCGTGGTCTTGCCGGATGCCGTGCGCCCGATGAGCGCGACGGTGCGGCCGGCGCGGATCTCCAGGTCGACGTCGTGCAGCAGCTCGGGTGAGTCCTCGTAGGAGAACGAGACGCCTCGAAAGCGGATGTGGCCGCCGCCGGCGGGGAGCGGCACGGCGTCGTCCGGCTCGACGATGTCGGGCGAGGCGTCGAGCACCTCGAAGATGCGCTGGCCCGCGGCCACGGCGCGCTGGGCGTTGCCGATCAGCGTGCCGAGCGAACGCAGCGGGGCCGTCAACAGGGTGAGGTAGAGGTAGAAGGCGACGAACTCACCCAGCGTCTGCCGGCCGTCGATGGTCTGGAGGCCCCCCACGAGCAGCACCGCTGCCAGCCCCACGACCGGCACGAACCCCAAGGCCGGTTGGTAGAGGGCCTTGATGCTGTCTCTTATACACATCAGACGCTGCCGACGAACACCGTGACGTGGAGAGCTAGGGGG
>JARFPS010000190.1 GCA_029288175.1 Miltoncostaea sp.
GTGCTCGCGGCCAGCGAGGCCATCGGCAACGCCATCGAGCACGGGTCGATCGGTGACGACCGGGTCAGCGTGACGATCCACCTCTCGGACGATGTCCTGGATCTGCGCGTGGCCGACACGGGTCGCCGTGGCCGGGCCACGCCACCACGCCTCGACACCGCGCCCCCGCCGGACGGCGCCGACCGCGGACGCGGCCTGATGATCATGCGATCCCTGGCCGCGGAGCTCGAGCTCTCGCGATCCGAGCTCGGCGGAACCGAGGCCCGCATGGTGTTCCCCACCGATCGGGCCCCCGACGAGGAGACCCCCTAGCGGACCCGGGCGCAGCGCTGCGACTCGCGCACTCCGTCGTCGCGGCCCGAGAACGTGTCGTCCACCGCGAAGTCGCCCAGTCCCTGGGCCAGGTCCGTGACCGCGAACAGGAACTGGCCGCCCTCGGGCGCCAGGCTGGCCCAGGTCGCGGTCTCCTCCCCCTGCCCCACCTGGCCGTCGACCCGGGCCGAGGTGAAGTAGACCGAGTCGTACTGACGCGATTGCACCGTCCAGGCGTTGGAGATGGCGTTCTGGCCGGACAGTCCCTCGGTGATCCCCTCGACCAGTTCCTCGCTGGCCGGCACGCAGCGGTCGACGCCCTGGGCGTCGGTGGCGACGTCCTTCGGCGCGGGCATCGCCGGATCGGCCGTCTCGCCCGAGTCGCGACCCGGCACGCAGCCTCCAAGCACCGCCACGGAGAGAGCGCCGGCCAGAAGAAGACCGAACCGGACGCGGCTCATTCCTGGGCGATCGCCCGGAGGACGTCCAGCCGCGCCGCGCGGCGCGCGGGGAAGATGGCCGCGAGCACCCCGGCGACGGCGGAGAGGACCAGGAAGACCACGAGAAGCCCGATCGGGATGCTCAGCTCGGTCAGGAAGCCGCCTGCGCGCTC
Source organism: Miltoncostaea sp. (assembly GCA_029288175.1). Taxonomy (GTDB): domain Bacteria; phylum Actinomycetota; class Thermoleophilia; order Miltoncostaeales; family Miltoncostaeaceae; genus JARFPS01. The sequence continues at coordinate 926 of JARFPS010000190.1, forward strand.
GATGAGCACGGCACCGAGCACGACGCCCACCGCGAGCCCGAGCACCCCGCCGATGACCGAGACGATCACCGACTCCACGATGATCATCGTGCGCACCCGGCGTGGCATCAGGCCCACCGCCCTCAGCAGTCCGATCTCGCGCGTGCGCTCGAACACCGACAGCGCCAGCGTGTTCACGATGCCGAAGATCGCGATGATGATGGCGAACATCAGCAGGATGATCACGATGCTGAGGAGTTGGTTGAGGTTGGCCTCGAGGTCCTCCTTGAACTCGGACTCGTTCTGCACCATCACCTGCGGGAAGGGCGCCAGCGCCTGCTCGATCTGGGCCTGCGCCGCATCGGGGTCGGCGCCCTCCACCGGGTTGGCGAACACCACCACGTCCTGCTGCACGGCGTAGTTCGCCTGGTAGTCGTCGAGGGTGATGAAGTAGTCGCCGAAGATCGACTCGTCGTACAGGGCCGCGACCGTGAACGGGCGGGGTCCGCCGGCGAAGGCGAGGGTGACCTCGGAACCGACCGACAGACCGAGGTCCTCGGCGGCCGAGGAGCGGATCGCGACCGTGCCCGGCACCAGATCTCCCCACCCGCCGTCGACGAAATCGGGGTCGTGCAGCTCGCCGAAGTCGGGCAGGTTCACCCCCGTGAGCGTCTTGTCGTCGCCGTCGATGCGGAAGCTGCCCTCACGCGCCTGGCCGACGGGGCCCACCAGCGGCTCGCGCTGGATGGCCGCCGCGGCCTCGGGACTGAACGGCGACTCGTCGGTGACCGGGCTGACGATGAACGCCGCCGGGAACTGGTCCTCCAAGAGGGCGCTGAACGACGCGTTGAGCGACGAGGTTCCCACAGCCGACACCGCCACCAGCGCCAGCCCGATCATCAGCGCGGCTGCGGTGACCGCCGACCGGCGGGGGTTGCGCATGGCGTTCTCGCGCCCGAGCTTGCCCGGCGTCTTGAAGACGCGCTCGAGCGGCCAGCCGATGACCGCCGCGAGCGGCCGCACCAGGGTAGCTGCGATACCTCCGACGCCCAGCAGCAGCAGGAGCGCCCCGGCCGCCAGCAGGACGATGATGGTCAGCGTGCCCGAGACGACGAACGACAGGCCCAGCAGGGCGATGCCCAGGATGGCCAGCCCCGCTCCGATGGCCGTCCGCGCGCCGTCCGATCCGGAGCTGAAGGAGAAGTCCGCGCGCATCGCCGCCACCGGCGGGACCGTCGACGCCCGGCGGGCGGGCAGGTAGGACGCGAGGACGGTGATCCCGATGCCCAGGGCCAGCGCCACGATCCACGTGCGTGGGAGGAACTGGAGCGCCGTCGAGGGCAGTTCCGCGCCGATCGCCGCGAACAAGGCGCGCAGACCGGCCGCCAGGAGCAGCCCGAGGAAGAGCCCCGCCACCGACGCGATGACCCCCAGCACCAGCGCCTCGATCAGCACCATGCGACGCACCTGTCCGCCGCTGGCTCCCACCGCGCGCAGCAGGGCCATCTGGCGGGCGCGCTGGGCCACGGTGATCGAGAAGGTGTTGAAGATGATGAAGGCCGAGACGAACAGCGACACGAAGGCGAAGCCGAGCAGGCCGTAGGTGACCGGGCGGATCTGGTCGGTGATCTCGCTGGACTGCGCCTGCTGCTCGTCCTGGCCCGTGGTGGCGCCCACCCCGGCGGGCAGGACGGCGGCGATGCGATCGCGCAACTCGGCGCTGCCCACGCCGTCGTCGGCCGCCACGTTGATGCTGTCGAAGCGTCCCTCGAGCCCCGCCAGGCGCTGCATCTCGGGCAGCGTGAAGAGCACCGCCGTCGCGCCGGCCAGGCCGTCGGCGGTGCCGCCGAACTCCGCGATGCCCACCAGCGTGTAGGACCGGCGGTCGTCGGCGACCACCACGATCGTCTGGCCGATCTCATAGCCCGCCTGGTCCGCGGTACCGTCGTCCACCGCCACCTCGCCGTCCTCCAGGGGCGGCCGGCCGTCACGGATCTCGAAGGGGTTCAGCTCCTGCTCATCGGTCCACGAGAAGCCGAACTGCGGAGCCCCCATCGTCGTGAGCGCTTCACCATCGGGCTCGATGGGGATCACGCCCAGCAGCGACGCGCCGCCGACCGCCGCCCTGACGCCGTCCACGTCCTCGATCTGCGGCAGGAGCGATGCGTCGATCGGCTCGGGCTGCCCGTTGGCGCCGTCCTGCTCGGACTGCACCACCACGTCGGTGCCCGCGAAGACGTCCTCGAAGATGTCGTCGAACGTCTTGCTGATCGTGTCGGAGAGGACGAACGAGCCCGACACGAACGACACGCCCAGCACGATGGCGAGCGCCGTCAGGACGAGCCGCGTCTTGTTCGCGGCGATCCCCTTGAGGGCGATCGTCAGCATGCGCCGACCCGCCGCCGGGAACCCGGGTCCATCAGGCGGCGAGCTCCTTCATCTTGTCGAGCACGCGCTCCGCGGTGGGCTCGAGCATCTCGTCGACGATCTTCCCGTCGGCGAGGAAGACCACGCGATCGGCGTACGCCGCCGCGCCGGGGTCGTGGGTCACCATCAGGGTGGTCTGCCCGTACTCGTCGACCGCGCGGCGCATGAAGCCGAGCAGGTCGGCGCCCGAGCTCGAGTCGAGCGCGCCCGTGGGCTCGTCGGCGAAGACGATCTTGGGGCGCGACACCAGCGCGCGCGCCGCGGCGACACGCTGCTGCTGGCCTCCCGACAGCTCCGTCGGCTTGTGCCCGAGCCGGTCCTCGATCCCCACGGCGCCGACCACCGTCGACATCCAATCCTCGTCGACGTCGGCGCCGGCGATGTCGAGCGGGAGCGTGATGTTCTCGCGCGCGGTCAGCGTGGGGACCAGGTTGAACGCCTGGAAGATGAACCCGACCTCGTCGCGACGCACCCGCGTGCGGCCCTTCTCGTCGAGGCCGGTGAGATCGGTGTCGCCCAGGAACACTTGACCGTCGGTGAGTGAGTCGAGCCCCGCCAGGCAGTGCATGAGCGTGGACTTGCCCGAGCCGGACGGGCCCATGATCGCCGTGAAGCGGCCCTCCTCGAACTCGGCGTCGATGCCGTCGAGCGCCCGCACCTCGGCGTCGCCGGTTCCGTAGACCTTCACCGCCGCCACCGCCCGGGCTGCGACCGCCGCGCCCGTCGTGGTTCCCATCTCGGTCCTCCTCGCCGAAGCTGCGGCAAGGCTACCCCACGGCCGCGGGCGAACGGCCCGAGTTCACCGGGCGTTAGTCGTTCCGGTCCAACTCGGCGCGCAACGCCGCCAGCAGCCCGTCGAGGTCCGCTCGCCCGATGACCAGCGGCGGCAGAAAACGGACGGTGGTCGAGGATGTGTTGTTGGCGAGGTACCCGCGCTCGAGCAGACCCGCGACGACCTCCGCCGCCCGCGGGGCCGGCAGGTCGATGGCGCACATCAGCCCCCGCCCCCGGGCCTCGCGGGCCAGGCCGTCGTCCACCAGGGCGCGCAGCCCTGCGAGCAGGTGCTCGCCCTCGTCGCGGACGCGCTCGCGGATCTCCGGGCGATCGAGGACGCGGCAGGCCGCATGGGCGGCCGCGCAGGCCAGCGG
>JARFPS010000304.1 GCA_029288175.1 Miltoncostaea sp.
CGACTGGGCCGACGAGGGGCGCCTGGAGGTCACCGCCCTCTCGGTGCACGCCTACGCCTTCCTCTCCGACAAGTACCGCCTGCTGCCCCACGGCGCGTCGATGGGTGAGCGCTACGGCCCCATCGTGGTAGCTCGCTCGCCGATGAAGCTCGGCGACCTGCCGGGAAAGCGCATCGCCGTGCCCGGCGCCCGTACGAGCGCCTTCCTCGAACTGCAGCTCGCCGTGGGACGCATCGCCGATCCGATGATCGTCCCCTTCGACGAGATCCTGGCCGTCGTCTCGCGCGGCGACGCCGACGCGGGGCTCGTCATCCACGAGGGCCAGCTCACCTACGAGCGCCACGGCCTGGTGTCACTGCTCGACCTCGGCGAGTGGTGGGACGACGAGACCGGCGGGCTGCCGCTGCCGCTGGGCGCCAACGCGGTGCGGCGCGACCTCGACGCCGACGGCGTGGCCGAGCGGCTGTCGCGCCTTCTGCGCCAGAGCATCCAGTACAGCCTCGACAACCGCGACGACGCCCTCGAGTACGCCGAGCGTTTCGGGCGCGGGTTGGACCGAAGCCTGGCCGACCGCTTCGTCGGCATGTACGTCAACGAGCGCACCCTCGACTACGGCGAGGACGGCCGGCGGGCCGTCGCAGAGTTGCTCGAGCGCGGCCACCGCGCCGGGCTGCTGCCGGAGGCGGCCGCGGTCGACTTCATCGAGGACTGAGGCGGGGCGGCGGCATGCCGCGCGACTGGCAGCGCGAGATCGACGACTGGACCGAGCGGTTCCGCTCCACGGCGCGACCGCCGGAGCCGTTCGCCACGGCCCTCGCCGACGGCGGGTGGACCGAGGGCGCGCGGGAGGCGCTGGCGCAGGACGCCGAGCAGTACGCGTCGGCCACGGCGGCCCTGCTCGCCGAGATCGCGGGCTCGGGCATCGACCTGGTGCGCTTCGACTGCAAGCAGGGCTCGTGCGACGTCTGCGAGAAGTACTGCGGCAAGGCGTACTCGCTGCGCGGCGAGACGCCCGAGCTCCCCTCCCCTCCACCGCTTCCCATCTGCCCCGCATGCCGCCACACCCTGAACCTCCTGACGCCCTTCTACCTCCAGAGCCTGGGTCTCGACATCGAGGATCTGGCCGCCGAGGCCCAACCCTTCGTCGATTGAGGGGGCGCCGACTGGCAGCCCTCGGCGCGGCCGCCCTCCTCGCCCTCGCAGCCGGTTGCGGCGATGACGACGACGGAGGCGCGGCCGGCGACGGCGCGACCGCAGAGCCCTTCGCGCTGTCGAGCAGCGCCTACGGCATGGCCGACCCCATCCCGGCCCGGTTCACCTGCGACGGGGACGACGTCTCCCCGCCCCTGGCCTGGACCGCGCCCCCGGAGGGAACGGCGTCCCTCGCGGTGCTCATGGACGACCTGGACGCCCCCGGCGGCACGTTCACGCACTGGACCGGCTGGGACATCCCCGGCTCGGCGACGGGCCTGGAGGAGGGTGAGGGTGCGCCGGTCCAGGGGACGACCGACTTCGGCACCACCGGCTATGGAGGCCCGTGCCCGCCGCCGGGCGAGGAGCACCGCTACGTGCTGACGCTGTACGCCCTTGACGACGACCTCGGGCTGGTCGAGGGCGCCGACCGCGAAGAGTTCGACGCAGCGCTGGAGGATCGGACGCTCGGCCGGACGACCCTGATCGGGACCTTCACCCGGGGCGGCGGCTAGAGCTCGACGTGCACCGCCCGGGCGGCGTCCGGCGGGACCTCCACGGCAGGCCCCCCTGAGACCGTCACGGTCAGCGGCCCCCCGAAGGGCCCCCGCGACGCCACCTCGACCTCGGCGTCGGGGACCAGGCCCACACCGGCGAGGAATCGCAGGAGCTCGGGGTCACGGTCGTCGCATCGCCGCACCACGGCCGCCGTCCCCTCGGGCAGGTCCCACAGCACCGACAGCGCGTCCGCCGGCAGCGCCCCGGCCTGGGTCGGGATGGGATCGCCGTGCGGATCGCGCTCCGGGTGCCCGAGCGCCTCCGCGATGCGCTCGGCCAGCGCGCCCGAGACGTGGTGCTCGAGCACCTCGGCCTCGCGGTGCACCTCATCCCAGCTCATGCCGAGCGTGCTGGCGAGAAACGTCTCGATCAGGCGGTGCAGCCGCACCACCTCGAGCGCGCCGGCCCGCCCCGCCTCGGTGAGCGTGACCCCCTGGCGACCCCCGCCCTCGATGTAGCCCATCTGTTCGAGCTTGCGTAGCATGTTGCTGGCCGAGGGGGCCGTGACCCCCAGGCTCTCGGCCACCTGACTGCTGGTGACCGGGCCGTCCACGTCCTCGGAGAGCCGGTAGACGGCCTTCAGGTAGTCCTGAACCGCGGGGCTGGGTCGCTCCACGGACTCTCCTTCGGGGGTGGGGCGGCGTGACGCCGAGGGTCCGAACGCCGATGGTATCGCCCACTCGCGGGGCGATCGCACATCCGAACCGCGCCCCAGGCGTGTACGGAGAAAAGGAGCCCGAGGCCCGGCCGTCGCCGTGGCCGGCTCGTCGAGCGGGCCCCGACATGTCTTGTGACGCTTCTTAGGGTGGCATAACAATGGACTGGCAGAGTCCTCCCCGTGGCTACAACGCTCCCACGGCAGCTCCCCCCGGCGACGCTGCCCATCACAGGGGTGGCAGGCCCCCGCAGGGTTAGCCTCGCCGCCATGGATCTCTTCGCCGGGCTTCCCGAGCGCGATCTCGCGCTCCTCGACAGTCGCCTTCCCATCGTGCGCTGGCCCCGCGGCGCGACGATGCCCGAGCCGCTTGCGCGGCCCGACCACCTCTACGTGGTCCGGGAGGGGCGCCTGGCGATGTTCGAGAGCACCGCGCCGGGGCACGAGATCATGATCGCCCTCCTTGACGGAGGCGCCATCTACTCCACGCTCGGGGCCGCTCCGCCGGCCACCGTGGCGGCACTGGAGGACACGGCCATCTCGCCGCTGTCCGCGCGCGCCGTGGAGGGTCTGATCGCCCGCTACCCCCGCATGGGCCGCAACCTGGCCGAGCTCCTTTCGGACCGGGTCGCAATGCTTCGCGAAACCGTGGCGCTGGTCAGCGAGATGCGGGTCGAGGACCGTCTCCGCGCCCGCCTGCATCAGCTGAGCGAGCGCTTCGGGGTCGCCACCAGGGACGGCATCGAGCTCCGGCTCGATCTGACCCACGCCCAGTGGGCGTCGTTGGTCGGGGCCTCGCGCGAGGCGGTGACCACCGCGTTCAGCAAGCTGCGCGGCAACGGCTCCATCGAGATGGACGGACGCTCCATCACGATCCCGTGGGATGTCGTGCGGGCCCGCGAAGAGGCCATGCGCGACGAGACCCAGGACGCCGCCTAGCCGTCGCCGGTTCCCTCCGGGCTATCCGGCCACCGCCGTGTAGCCCGGATCGTCGTCGTCGGAAGGACGGCGCGCGTCCCAGGCATCGAGCTCGCGCCGTGAGTGCACGCCGTGCTTGCGGAGTATCGACTGCGCCTGGGTGCGCACGGTGTGCCACGAGACGCCGATGGCGAGGGCGATCTCCTTGTAGGTGAGCCGCTGGCGCATATACCGCAGCACCACGCGCTCCTGCTCGGTGAGCCCGACGTCGTCTCCCGCGCCCCCGCGCTGCGCGCGGTCGACGATCGAGCGCAGCGCGTCCACGTCCACGCGCCCGAGCCCCCGGTGGGCATCGGCGACGACCTCCACGACCTCCTCCCGGGGAAAGCTGCGCAGGATGCAGCCACACGCGCCGGCCGCGAGCGATTCCAGCTGCTGCTCGGCGCCAAGCGCCTCCCCGTCGATCGCGAACAGGATGCGCAGATCGGGGTGGCGTCGGCGCACCTCCCACGCCAGCTCCGGCGCGGTCGCGTCGGCGACGCGCTCGTCCACGATCAGCACTCGTCCGGCGTCCTCCCCCAGGCGAGACAGGACCTCGTCGAGGCTCCGGGCGGTCTCGGTCGCGAAGTCGGCGTCGCCCAGAAAGCAGGCCAGGCCGGCGGCGTACGCGGGCGAGCGGCTCGCCACGAGCACGGACGGGGACGGAGCGGACATGGGGCGTCTTTCTCGTCGAGGGGGGCGGCGCGGCCGGTGGCGGCCTGGACGGGTCACCCCTTTATCGACCCGCATCCCCCATCACGTGAGGCGACGGCGCCCCCATCGGCGCGATCGGCGCTTTCGCGAGGGTTCAGCCCGGCTCGTTGCGCGACAGGCGTTGCCGCAGCGCGAGTATGGCCCCCGAGAGACGACCGCGTGCCTCGGAGAAGGGCCCGGGCGTCTCCGCCCGGGACGCCGCCACGAGGGACGACCCCGCGAGCACCACGCTGTCGAGCTGCTCGACGGCCGCCATGCGTTGGCGCTCGAGTCGCTGATCGGCCAGTCGCTGAGCCGCCAGGCGGTTCCGGGTCGCCTCGACCCGACCCTGGAGCTCGGTCAGTCGGGGCGTCGCGTTGCGCAGCCGGGACCGGGTGGGCGTGGGGCCCACCGCGGAGGCGGCGATCCAAAGATCGCTGACCGCCTCGGCGGCGCCACGGGTGTCGGCCAGGTAGCGCTGCGGCGAGACCTCGGCGCCGTCGCCGATCGGAGTCGTGGCGGGCTCGAGCGAGTCGCCCCCGCACCCCGCCGCGGCCAGCAGCGCGACGCCCGCGGCCATGGCTGTCAGGCGACGGCGGACGGCAACTCCTGAAGCTCCTCCAGCAGCCGGAAGGCCACCCGGCGCGACTCCACGCGGCGCCCCTCGGACACCGGCTCAACGGCCATCTTCATCGTGGTCACGACGTCATCGTAGGCGGCCAGCAGGCGCGCGCGCTGGCGTTCGAGTGCCGGCGCGGCCAGGCGAACCGCCGCGAGCCGGGCGCGCTCGGCCTCCGCGCGCTCCACGAGCCCTTGGAGATCCGCCCTCCCGGGCGCCGGAGGCGCCCCCGCCCGACCCTGCGCTGCGGCGAGGCGGGCCATCTCGGACGGCGGCGCCAGCAGGCGGGACACCGACTGGACGTAGGCGGACGGCCCGGACGTGGCCACCGGTGCGTCGGCCTCCGAGACGGGCGGGCCCGCGTCCGAGGGCGCGCTCGAACCGCACCCGGCGGCCGCGAGCACCGTCGCGACGAGGGCGGCGAGGAGGACCGGGGGGCGCACGACCATGCGCCCCGATCGTAGCCGCAGCCCTCGCCGCAGCCCCTGCGAGCGTGTGCCATCCTCACGCCGTGCGCGACGAGTCCGAGATCCCCCTGGGGCTGTCGTTCGACGATGTGCTCCTGGCCCCGCGGCGGAGCGACGTCACGTCGCGTTCCGACGTCGACACCGGAACGCGCCTGACGCGCGGACTGCGCCTGTCCGTGCCGGTCATCAGCGCCAACATGGACACCGTGACCGAATCTCGGATGGCCATCGCCATGGCGCGCGCGGGAGGGCTCGGGATCATCCACCGTTTCCTGTCCATCGAGGACCAGGCCGCGGAGGTGCGCCGCGTGAAGCGCGCGGAGGCCGTCGTCATCGACGAACCGCACACCATCGACCCCACCGAGCGCGCGGACGCCGCCGCCGCGACGATGGACGAGCTCGGCGTGAGCGGCCTGGTGGTGACCGACGACGACGGGGCCGTGCTCGGGATGCTCGCCCGGCGCGACCTGGCGTTCCAGTCGGGCCGAGAGCCGGTCGGCGCCCTGATGACGCCGCGCGAGCGCCTGGTGTGGGGGGCGCCCGCCACGACGCAGGCCGACGCCGCCGAGATCTTTCGGCGGGAGCGCGTCGAGAAGCTGCCTCTGATCGACGCCGACGGCCGGCTCGCCGGCCTGATCACCGCTCGCGACCTGACCCAGCGCGCCGACCACCCGGACGCGGTCACCGACGCGCGGGGGCGCCTGGCGGTCGGCGCGGCGATCGGGGTGCGCGGCGACGTGATCGATCGGGCGCGGGCCCTGACCGAGGCCGGCGCCGACGCCCTGGTGCTCGACGTCGCGCACGGTCACGCCGACGCGGCGCTGAGCGCGCTCGATGCCGCGCGAGCAGCGCTGGGCGACGAGACCCAGCTCATCGCGGGCAACGTGGCAACCGCCGAAGGGGCCCGAGACCTGGTGCGGGCCGGCGCCGACGCCATCAAGATCGGCGTGGGCCCCGGATCGGTCTGCACCACGCGGGTCGTCGCGGGCGTGGGGGTGCCGCAACTGTCCGCGGTGATGGCCGCCGCCTCGGCGGCCCACGAGCACGACGTGCCGGTGATCGCCGACGGCGGCATCCGGGCGGGCGGGGATCTGGCCAAGGCCATCGCGGCGGGCGCCGAGAGCGTCATGGTGGGGAACCTGCTGGCCGGCACCCCCGAAAGCCCGGGCGTGGTGGTGACCCGCAACGGCGTGCGCGTGAAGGTGTTCCGCGGCATGGCGTCGGCCCCCGCGGCGGCGGCGCGGCGCGAGGCCGAGGAGATCGAGGAGACGGACTTCGAGCCCGTCGTCCCGGAGGGCGTCGAGGCGGTGGTGCCGTTGCGCGACGAGGCCGCGACCGTGGTGCGGAACCTCGTGGGCGGGCTGCGCTCGGCCATGAGCTATTCGAACGCCCACACGATCCCCCAGCTGCACGAGCGCGCTGAATTCGTGCGCATCACGCCGGGCGGGCTGCGCGAGAGCTACCCGCACGACGTCGAGCAGCGCTGATCCGGCGCCGGCCGCGGCCGGCTCGCGAGATCCCTTTCCGTGACCGGGGGGGCCGCGGTTACACTCGCCCCACATCGCCGCACAACCGGGAGGCACGCCCCGTGTCCGACGCCCTCGCGCCGCCGGAAACCTGCATCACCACCGTCCGCACCCTGGCCATCGACGCGGTCCAGAAGGCCAACAGCGGGCACCCCGGCGCCCCGATGGGACTCGCCCCGGCCGCCTGGACTCTCTTCAGCCGCCACCTGCGGCACGCGCCCGGCCGACCCCACTGGCCGAACCGCGACCGGTTCGTGCTCTCGGCGGGGCACGCCTCGGCGCTGCTGTACGCGCTGCTCAACCTGACCGGGTACGACCTCACGATGGACGAGCTGAAGCGGTTCCGCCAGCTCGGATCCGAGACGCCGGGCCACCCCGAGCGGGGCGACACCGAGGGCGTCGAGATCACGACGGGGCCGCTGGGGCAGGGGCTGGCCAACGCCGTCGGCTTCGCCCTCGCCGAGCGCATGCAGGCGGCCCGCTTCAACCGGCCCGGGTACGACCTCGTCGACCATCGCACCTGGTTCATCTGCTCGGACGGCGACCTGATGGAGGGCATCTCGCACGAGGCGGCCTCCCTCGCCGGCTTCCTGGGGCTGGAGCGGCTGATCGGCATCTACGACGACAACCACGTCAGCCTGGACGGCCCGACCAGCCTGTCCTTCGGCGAGGACATCCCCGCGCGCTTCGAGTCCTACGGCTGGAGGGTGATGTCGCTCGACGACGGCAACGACGTCGGCGCCATCGACGCGGCGCTGACCGAGGCGGCGCTGCCGGACGGCCGCCCCACGCTCATCGCGCTCCGCACGCACATCGGCTACGGCTCGCCCCACAAGCAGGACTCGCACGCCTCGCACGGCTCGCCCCTGGGAGACGAGGAGGTGGCCGAGACCAAGCGCTTCTACGGCTGGCCGGTCGAGCCGACCTTCCTGGTGCCCGACGAGGTCGCCGCCTGGCGCGACGAGCTGGCAGAGCGTGGCGAGGAGCACGTCCGCGCCTGGGAGAAGGTGCGCGACGCGTACGCGGACGTTCACCCGGACGAGGCGGCCGAGTTCGCCCGTGGCGTCGAGGGTCGCCTGCCCGAGGGCTGGACGGACGCGCTGCCGGCCTTCGGCCCCGACGACGCCATGGCGACCCGCAAGGCGTCGGGGCTCGTCCTGAACGCCATCGCCCGCGCCGTCCCGGAACTGGTCCAGGGCGCGGCCGACCTCTCGGGCTCGACCAACACGGACCTGAAGGAGTTCGACAAGGTCGAGCCGCACACGTTCGACGGCCGGAACATCTACTACGGGGTGCGCGAGCACGCCATGGGCGCGATCTCGAACGCCCTGGCAGCCTACGGGGGCATCCGTCCGGTGTGCTCCACCTTCTTCACGTTCTCGGACTACATGAAGAACACCGTGCGGCTCGCCGCGCTCATGCGCATCCCCACCGTGTTCGTCTTCACCCACGACTCGATCGGGCTCGGCGAGGACGGACCCACACACCAGCCCATCGAGCATCTCGCCGCGCTGCGCGCCATTCCCAACCTGGTGACGCTGCGCCCCGCCGACTCCGCCGAGACGGCCGAGGCCTGGCGGATCGCCCTGGAGCGGACCGACGGACCCACCGCCCTGGTGCTGACCCGCCAGTCGCTCCGCCCGCTCGGGGGGCCGAACGACGTCGAGCGCGGCGCCTACGTCCTGCGCGACGGAGCCGACTGCATCCTGCTCGGCTCGGGCTCGGAGGTGGCGGTGGCGGCCGATGCGGCCGACCTGCTGGCCGCCGACGGCATCGCGGCCCGCGTGGTCAGCGTGCCCTCATTCGAGCTCTTCCGCGAGCAGGACGCCGCCCACCGCGAGAGCGTGCTGCCCGCGGGCTTGCGCGCGCGGGTGGCCGTGGAGGCCGCCAACCCCCTCGGATGGCACGAGTTGGTGGGCCTGGACGGCTCGGTGATCGGGCTCGATCGGTTCGGCGCGTCGGCTCCGGGCCCCGAGGTGATGGAGGCGCTCGGCATCACTCCCCAGCATGTCGCGGCGGCCGCCCGGAGCCTCCTGGAGGCCTGACCATGGCCTCTCCGGCACCTTTCTCAGCCTCATGTTGAGGGTGAATGTTGCGCACCTCTCCCCCGCTCTCTCGCGCTTTTCGGGGCCTTGACGGCCTCTTGGAGGGCCCGGGTGCGCGCTTGAGGGCCGACCCGCTCAACAGGGCGCGCGCGGCGGTCGATTCACGATGCGGCCCGCACGGGCCATCGTCTCCCTCGGAGGGCACCACATGAGCACTACCGCGGCTCCGGCAACACTCGACCTGGGCACGCGCGTGATGCGGGTCCCGGCGCCGGCGGCCATCGTCATCTTCGGAGCGTCGGGTGACCTGACCCGCCGCAAGCTGATGCCCGCGCTGTTCAGCCTCGCCGACAAGCAGCTGCTGCCGCCCGAGACGGCCATCGTCGGCTTCGCCCGCCAGGAGTACGACGACGACTCGTTCCGCGAGCAGATGCGTCAGGACCTTCACGATCTCGCCGGCATCCAGGACCTGGACGACGAGGTGTGGGACAGCTTCGCGCGCCGCATCCACTACATGCAGGCGAGCTTCGACGAGGAGGGTGCCTTCGATCGACTCCGCTCCCTGCTCGACGACCTCGACGCCGAGCGAGGCATCCCCGGCAATCGGGTCTACTACCTCGCCACGTCGCCGACCTTCTTCCCGCTCATCGCCCAGAACCTTGGCGCCGCCGGCCTGACCGAGCACGAGCCCCACCCCGGCGGCCGCTTCGCCCGCCTGATCGTCGAGAAGCCGTTCGGCACCGACCTCGGGACCGCGCGCGCGCTGAACGACAGCCTCGCCCGAGTGTTCCTCGAGGAGCAGATCTACCGCATCGACCACTACCTGGGGAAGGAGACGGTCCAGAACCTCATGGTGCTGAGGTTCGGGAACGCCATCTTCGAGCCGATCTGGAACCGGCGCTACGTGGACCACGTGCAGATCACCGTCGCCGAGTCGCTCGGTGTCGGCA
>JARFPS010000289.1 GCA_029288175.1 Miltoncostaea sp.
AGGTGGTTCTGCACCACGTCGCGCAGCGCGCCGGCCGCGTCGTAGAAGCCCCGCCCCTCGCTGCCGAGGGTCTCGTCCCAGATCACCTCGACGCTCTCGACGTCGCGGCCGCACCAGCTCGCGGCGACCGGCGCGACCGACCGGCGCAACTCCACCACACGCCGCGGAAGCTCGTCGGCGAGGAAGTGGTCGACCCGCGCGACGCCGATGCCGGCGAGCTCCCGCGCGATCAGGGCGTTGAGCGCGCCGCCCGAAGCGAGGTCGCGGCCGAAGGGCTTCTCGATCGCGAGGATCGACCCCTCGGGGAGCCCGGCCGCCGCGGTGGCGGCGACGGTCGCGGGGAAGACCGACGGCGGCAGCGCCGCGTACACGACCGACGGCTGGTTCGATTCGATGGCCGCGCGGGCCTGCGACAGGTCCTGGAGATCGGCGGCGCGATAGTCGAGTGCGTCCACGACCCTGCGCCGCGCCCGCGCCCCGAGGTGCGCCGCGTGCGCGTCGAGAGCCCGCTCGACGTGTGCCTTGAAGCCCTCGACGCCGATGGGCTCGCGGCCGACGCCGCGAAGGGCGAAGCCGGGAGGCAGCTCGTCTCGGGCGGCCAGCTCCACGACCCCGGGAAGGAGCTGGCGGCCGGCGAGGTCGCCCAGCGCGCCGAGGACGGTCAGGTGAGGGGCGGGCGCGATCATGATCGCTCGCCTCCGACCGTAGCCCGAGCCGGGAATCATGAGGTGACAACCCTGTGAACAGGCTGTGACCCATCGGCGCGAGGGAGGCTCCGGCATCCCCCGCTAGAGGGATCACCTACGCAGTGGTCGCGGCGGCACGTCGATCCTCAGAGTGCGGACACCGACGTCCCCCTGACGAAAGAGCAACCGATGCCCTCAGAGATCCACGCACTCGACGGAGGAACGATCAGCGCGCCCGTCTCGAACGTGGCCGCCGCGCAGCTGACCCACCAGCAACCGCCGCCGGCCGAGGAGGCCGCCGCGGCCTCGGCCGAGGCCCCCGCGCGGGGCTCCGAGGACGGCAAGGGCGAGAAGGTGGACACCGCCGCCTGACCGGCCGCCGGCGTGGTCGATGCGGATGAGAGGACTCGAACCTCCACGGGGTCGCCCCCACACGGACCTGAACCGTGCGCGTCTACCAATTCCGCCACATCCGCGAGCGGTCCCGGCATCGTAGTGGACGATCGCGTCGACCACCTCCCCTCGCGCGGTCGGGGAGGTCCTGCAACCCGGCTTCGGGCCGTGGAGCTGCCGGCGCGTGGTCAGGCGGCCGGCGAGCCCTCCGGCCAGCCGCCCGCCTCGGCGGCGAGCTCCGCGGCCGGAGCCGGGCCCCATGTGCCGCGCTCGTACACGTGCAGCTCGGGGGGCTCCGCCACGATCGGGTCGACCACGCTCCAGCTCGCCTCCACCCCGTCGATGCGGGCGAACAGCGCCTGATCGCCCCTCAGGGCCTCCTCGATCAGCAGCTCGTAGGCCTGCGGGGTCTCGGTGCCGCTTGCGGCGTCGTCGGCCGGGCGGCGGTAATGCACGGTCCGCGGCGCCATGGCCTCTCCCGGCTGCTTGGCGATCAGCGTCACGTCGGGAGCGCCCATCGGCTTCAGCGGGATGGTCAGGGTGTTGACCGGGCACTCCGCGTCCAGGAACAGGGGCCGCTCCGGCCGACGGAACTCGACGGTGACCTCGGTGATCGTGGTGGGCAGGGCTTTTCCGGTGCGGATCAAGAAGGGGACCCCTCGCCAGCGATCGCTGTCGAGATGCAGCCGCAGCGCCGCGAAGGTCTCGGTGGTCGAGTCGGACGCGACGCCCTCGACCTCGCGGTAGCCGGCGTACTGGCCGCGCACCACGTCCCCGGGGCCGAGCGGCCGCATGGAGGTCATGGCGGCCACCTTCTTGTCGCGCACGTCGTCGGCGTCCTCGGAGGCCGGCTCGTCCATGGCGATGAGCGTGGCCATCTGCAGCAGGTGGTTCTGCACGACGTCCTTGATGGCGCCGGTGGCGTCGTAGAACGAGCCGCGATCGGAGACGTCGAAGGCCTCGGCCATGGTGATTTTCACCGCCGAGACGTGGTTGCGGTTCCACAGCGGCTCGAGCAGGGCGTTCGCGAATCTCAGCACCATCAGGTTGCGCAGCGGCTCCTTGCCCAGGAAGTGGTCCAACCGGAACACCTGCGACTCGTCCCAGTGGGCCAGCAGCCGCCGGTTGAGCTCCTCCGCCGAGGCCCGGTCGCGCCCGAACGGCTTCTCGACCATCAGCCGCCCCCGCTCCGAGAGGCCCACCGCGGCGAGCCCGTCGGCCACGTCGGAGAACAGCGAGGGTGGCACGGCGAGGTGCAGCAGGGGCCGGCGGGCGTCGCCCAGTGCGTCGGCCAGAGCGCGGAAGGTGGCCGCATCGCGATAGTCGCCGCTGACGTACCGCATCGAGGCGAGCAGCTCGCCCATGACCCGCTCGTCGATGGTCTCGCCGCTGTCGGCGACGGACTGTCTGGCGCGCTCACGCAGCTGGTCGTCGGTCCAGTCGTCGAACGCCACGCCGATCACCGGGATGCCCAGCAGGCCCCGGCGCGCCAGCCGGTAGACCGCGCGGAAGAGCTGCTTGTGCGCCAGGTCGCCGGTGGCGCCGAACATGACGAGCGCGTCGGAGGGAGGGGGCGAGGGGCTCACGTGTGTCTCCATGCGGCGTTTGCAGTGATCCCGTGGAGGATCGCGTCCTTCCCGCCGAAACGGAAGAGGCTCGATGCGCGTTCGTGGCGGAGGTCGGGTCCGGAACCGTCCCGGCCGGCCTTGCGAGCCGAGGCGCACGCGCGATCCGGCCGGTGGCCGGTTGGGCCGCGTCCCGTCGCTGACGGAGCTCTCCGATCAGGGTCTCGCCGGCCGATACGACGGTGATGGGACCGGCCTCCGTCCGAACGAGCGCGCCCGAGGGGCTCCAAGGCGACTCCTTCTGGGGCGCCGCCGCCCGGCGACTGGCGATCCTCCAGGCCGTGCAGGTCTCGCTGATCGTGGCGATGGCCCTGGGCATGGTGGTCGTGGTGATCCTGCTCGGCGGGCAGATCCGCACGGCCGACGCCGAGGCGGACCGCGCCGCCGAGGAGGTGACGACCATCATCGAGACCCGCGACGAGCTCCGGCGCTTCGAGGTCGATTTCTGGAGCGACTTCGCCACCGGCGAGGTCGTGTATCGCACTCGCGACCTCGTGGCGTTCCTGGTGCTGGCCGGCCGGGTCAGGGGGCTCGCGGACTCCCAGGCGGGATCGTCCCGCGCCGCGGCGACCCGACAGGCGCGCGAGCGCATGATGCTCAGGTTCGACGAGCTGGTGGCGACCACGCGTGAGGCGGCGCAACAGAACACGCCCCCCACCGCCGGGGAGGGGGCAGCGGTCCTCAACCCGGTCAACGCGGC
>JARFPS010000004.1 GCA_029288175.1 Miltoncostaea sp.
GCCCAGAGCGGCGGCGCGGTGAGGCGATGGCCGCCCAGGGGGATGCCCCGGTCGACTGCGCCGATCGCCGGCGCAAGGGCGAGCGCCCGCTCGGGCGCGAGGAGCGGCGGGGGCAGGCACGCGGGAGAGCCCGTGGCGAACGTGGCCCGGTACTCGCGCACGAAGTCGTGCGCGTCGGCGCCCAGCCGGTACGCGCCCGGCCCGTTGTTCAGCATCTCGCAGGCCACCCCGGTGCGGGCACGGCGCCACTGCTCGGACTGCTCGCCCGCCGTCAGCACCAGATGCAGGCGGGCGGGGTCGCCGCCGCGCCGCGCGAACTCGCGCCGGAAGGCGGCCGGCCACGCGAGCCACTGGTGCTCGGTCCACGGGCGGGAGCCGCGATAGGTCTCGATCCACACGCCCCCGGCTCGGACCAGCGCGGTCCACGCCCCGTCCCAGCGCTGCGGCTGGGCGATCATCGCGCGCACGCCCGGAACGTAGATGTGCACCCGCCGGGCGAGGCTCTCGTCGCCGTAGGGGGAGCGGCGCGCCGACAGCATCTCCATCGCCGTCGCGAGCCGGTGGCCGCGGTCCCCCCGAAAGCGCGAGCCCAGCTCGTCGAGGAACACCAGGTGCGCCCCGCTGCGGCGGACGCGCTCGGCCAGCAGGCCCGCCATCGCGCCACCGCTGAGCGGCACGATCGACGGCGTCGCACGCGATCCGCCCATCCCCGAGACCTTCCAGGCCTGTTCGGACGCGCCCAGCCGGCGCGGCGCGGGCTGTTGCTGCAGCGCGCCCTCGTCCCGCCCGAGCCCCGGTGAACCGTCGGGCTGCGGGCCGGTCAGCAGCGCGTGGTTCCGCGAGGTCTCGTAGAGGATCGTGACGCGGGCGTCGGTCTGGGCGGGGCCGACGAGCGCCACGGCGAGGCCGAGCGTGGCCGCGAGGGCCGAAGCGGGGGATCGGGGGGGCATGGGGCGAGTATCGGCGCCCGGGCCGCGCGGTCGAGCCGCGGTGTTCCGTGGCCCGTCGGCATCACGGGGACATCATGGTCCGTTGACGAGCCTCTCATCGAGCGCGCCCGGCGGGCGCCACCCCGACCCACTACGCTGCCCGCAGATGTCCACGACGCTGTTCGTCAAGACGACCCTCGGCGCCCGCTACGACCTGGGCGACGACCACCCCTTCACGCCGCTGCGGCGCGAGTTGGCGGCCGAGCTGATCGAGGCCTACGGCCTGCTCGACCGCGACGACGTCGAGGTGCTCGACCCCGAGCCGGCCACCGACGAGGAGATCACCCGCGTGCACGCTCCGGCTTACGTGGCCGCGGTGAAGCGCTTCGGGGAGCAGCCGGCGCTCGCGTCCTCGCTCGAGGCCGCCCAGTGGGGTCTGGCGGCCGGCGGCGACACGCCCGCCTTCGCCGGTATGCACGAGGCGGCGGCCGCCGCCTGTGGCGCCGCGCTCGCCGGCGCGCGCGCCGTGTGGGAGGGCCGGGCCGATCGCGCGTTGGTCTGCGGCGCGGGCCTCCATCACGCCTTCGCCAACAAGGCGGCGGGATTCTGCATCTACAACGACCCCGCCGTGGCCATCCAGGGGCTGCTCGACGCCGGCGCCGAGCGCGTGGCCTACATCGACATCGACGTCCATCACGGCGACGGCACCCAGTGGATCTTCTACGAGGAGCCCCGCGTGCTGACGGCGTCGGTGCACGAGTCGGGCCGCTACCTGTTCCCGGGCACCGGCGGCCTCGCCGAGCGCGGCGTGGGGGCCGCCGAGGGGACGGCGGTCAACATCCCCCTTCCTCCATACTCAGGAGACGGGCCGTATCGCCGCGCGGTCGAGGAGGTGATCGTGCCGGCCGTGCGTTCCTTCCGGCCGGACGTCATCGTCACCCAGGACGGCGCCGACCCTCACCACTCGGACCCCCTGGCGCACCTCACGGTGACGATGCCGACCTACCCCCACGTCTACCGGGTGCTGCACGAGCTGGCCGACGAGGTCGCGGCCGGCCGGTGGGTCGCTCTCGGCGGCGGCGGCTACACGTTCGACGTCGTCCCCCGGGCCTGGGCGCTGCTGTTCGCCGAGATGGTCGGCGCGGAGCTCGATCCGCAGCTTCCCGAGTCGTGGCTGGAATCCGCGCGCGAGCGGACCGGTCAGCGGCTCACTCCTCGTCTGCTCGACGACGTGGAGCCCGTCGTGCCGGAGGGCGACCGCGCGCGCGCCGACGCCGAGGGGAACGCCGTGGTGGACCAGGCCGCCGCCCTTCTGAGGTGAGCGCCCGGCCGGCGGTCGCGGTGTTCGGGAGCGCGCGCCTGGAACCCGGCGACCCCGAGTACCTCGAAGCCCGCGAGCTCGGGCGGCTGCTCGCGATGGCCGGCGCGGACGTGCTGACGGGTGGTTACGACGGCGCCATGGCCGCCGTGTCGGCCGGGGCCCACGAGGCCGGCGGGCACGTCGTGGGCGTGACGATGGCCGGGTGGTCGCACCGCAGGGGTCCCAACCGGTGGGTCGTGGAGGAGCGCCCCGCCGATCGGCTCACGGAGCGCATCGAGCTCCTGATGGCGGCCGACGCCTGGGTGGCGGTGGCCGGAGGTATCGGCACGCTCTCGGAGGTCGCGGTCGCCTGGAGCACGCTGCAGACGGCCGGAGCGCGTTGGCGGCCCCTGCTCCTGATGGGGCCGCGCTGGGCGAATCTCACGGCGCAGATCGGCGCGACGCTCGTGGTCGACGAGCGCGATCTCGCGCTGGCGGAGCTCGCGCCGGACCCGGCGGCCGTGATGGAGCGCCTGGCGGACCTGTTCGTGGGTGGCTAGAGCAGCCGGGCGGCGTCCTCGGTGACCACCCAGGTCAGCTCGCCCCGTACGGGGTCGACCCGGCCCGAGGGCAGGTCGCGGTCGCCGTTGACCGCGCGGGCCAGCGTCTCGGCCTTGTCCGCGCCCGACACGAGGAAGACCACCCGGTCGGCCGCGTTGATGACCGGATAGGTGATCGAGACCCGCCAGGGCTGAGGCATCTCGGGCCGATGGACCGGCACCGTGATCCGGTCCGTCACGTCGAGCTCCGGGGCTCCGGGAAAGAGCGAGGCCGTGTGGCCGTCCGGCCCCATTCCCAGAAGGATCATGTCGAGGCACGGGGGCGAGGCGGCGCTGCCGCCCAGGTCGGCGGCCGCGGCCGCCGCCGCCTCCTCGGGTGGGAGCTCGCCCGGGATGCGGTGCACCTGGCGCTCCGCCAGAGGGGATCTCTCGATGAGGGCCTCCCGCGCCATGTGGAAGTTGCTGGCGGGGTCGTCCTGCGGCACCAGGCGCTCGTCGCCGAAGTACAGCTCGAAGCGGGACCAGGGGGCGTCCCGCCGGGCCAGGCGCTCGTAGGTCGCGCGGGGCGTGTGGCCGCCCGAGAGCGCGAGGCGGAAGCGCGCGTCCGGCGGCACCTCGCTCGCCGCGCGCTCGATGCGCCCCGAGACCTCGTCCGCAAGAGCCGCGGCGTCCGGCACCACCACGATGCGCGGATCGCTCATGACAGGCTCAGTTCCACGGCCGCCGCCACCGCGCGCTCGAAGGGCCGGTCGTGGCGCTGCATCTCCAGCTCCCCCGCGAGCAGGTCCATGCGCTTGGGACGACGGAGCGGCAGCACGCGCCGGGGG
>JARFPS010000010.1 GCA_029288175.1 Miltoncostaea sp.
ATACGCGGCCGGCGTCGGGTCGGCGCCCGCGCCCGCACGCCGCTCGTCGTCCAGCACCGCGCCCGCCGCGACGAGGATCGCCGCGGCCTGCTCGGCGGAGGGCGACCCCCCGCGCTCCACGGTCAGCGACGGGCCGCTCACAGCGGGATGTTCCCGTGCTTTCGCCGCGGGCCCTCCTCGCGCTTGGTCAGCGCCAGCTCCAGCGAGCGGATGAGCCACGTCCGGGTCTGCTCGGGCTCGATGACGTCGTCCACGTAGCCGCGCTCGGCGGCCGTGTACGGATTGGCGAAGCGCTCGCGGTACTCCTCGACCAGCTCCGCGCGGCGTGCCTCGGCGTCGCCGCCGTTCTTCTCGGCTTCGGCCAGCTCGCGCCGGAAGATGATGTTCACCGCGCCGTCCGGGCCCATCACGGCGACCTCGGCCGTGGGCCACGCGGCGTTGAAGTCGGCGCCGATGTGCTTGCTGGCCATCACGTCGTAGGCTCCGCCGTAGGCCTTGCGGGTGATGACGGTCAGCTTCGGCACCGTCGCCTCGCTGTAGGCGTAGAGCAGCTTGGCGCCGTGCACGATGATGCCGCCGTACTCCTGCGAGGTGCCCGGCAGGAAGCCCGGGACGTCGACCAGCGTCACCAGCGGGATGTTGAAGGCGTCGCAGAAGCGCACGAAGCGGGCGGCCTTGATCGAGGCGTCGATGTCGAGGACGCCGGCCAGCGCCTTGGGCTGGTTGCCCACCAGCCCGACCACGTGGCCGTTGAGGCGCCCGTAGCCGATCACGATGTTCTGCGCGTACAGCGGGGCCACCTCGAAGAAGTCCTCGTCGTCGACGATCAGCTCGATGACCCTGGTCATGTCGTAGGGCTTGGTCGGCTCGTCGGGCACGATCGAGGCCAGCTCGTCGGCGTCGCGATCGGGCGGGTCGTCGGTGGGGACGTGGGGCGCGGTGTCGAGGTTGTTCTGGGGGAGGAAGCCCACCAGGTCGCGCACCATCCCCAGGCAGTCCTCCTCGGAGTCGGCGGCGAACTGACACACGCCCGACTTGGTGGCGTGGCTCTGGGCGCCGCCCAGCTCCTCCATGCTCACCTCCTCCCCGGTGACCGTCTTGATCACGTCGGGGCCCGTGATGAACATGTGGCTGGTCTCGCGCACCATGAAGATGAAGTCGGTGATGGCCGGCGAGTAGACCGCGCCGCCCGCGCAGGGGCCCATCACGATCGAGATCTGCGGGACGACGCCGCTCGCCTGGACGTTGCGGTAGAAGATGTCGGCGTATCCGGCCAGCGAGACCACGCCCTCCTGGATGCGCGCCCCGCCCGAGTCGTTGATGCCGATGATCGGGCAGCCCATGCGCACGGCCAGCTCCATGACCTTGACGATCTTCTCGGCGAACACCTCGCCCAGGCTGCCCCCGTAGACCGTGAAGTCCTGGCTGAACACGACCACCTTGCGGCCGTCGATCGTGCCGTGGCCGGTCACCACGCCGTCGCCCCAGGGGCGGTGGTCCTCGAGGCCGAAGCCGTGGGCCCGGTGGCGGGTGAACATGTCGAGCTCCACGAACGAGCCGTCATCGAGCAGCAGATCGATGCGCTTGCGGGCGGTCAGTTTGCCGCGGGCGTGCTGCTTCTCGATCGCCGCCTCGGTGCCGGCGTGGAGGGCCTCCTCGCGAAGCGCGCGGAGCCGGTCGCGTTTCTCCTCGACAGACATGGCGGCCGCAAGCTACCAACCGTGGGGCCCTCCCGCGGGGTGCACCTAGGATGTCGCCGATGCCCGGCACCATCGACATCACCGTGCGCCTGTTCGCGTCCATGCGCGAAGCCGCCGGCGCCGACCGGCTCAGCCTGACGCTGACGGCGGGCACGCCGGCGGGCGCCGTCTGGGGGCATCTGCCCGAGGGCATCGCCCCGCCGCGGCCGCCCGACGGCCTGCGCTACGCGATCAACGACGAATGGACCGTGCCCGGCGCCACCCTGGCCGACGGCGACGAGGTGTCGCTGATCCTGCCGGTCTCGGGTGGGTGAGGGCTCCCGAGGGGCTAGGATCGGGGCGATGCCCGCAATGCCCGAGCGGCCCGGAGAGGGCGGCGACAGCCCCATCGTCCTCGATCCCATCGAGACCGATATCGACGTCGGAATCGGGGAAGAGGAAGAGCTCTGGACCGACGATTCGGGAGAGGACTACTCCGGTTGGTGGTGCGTGCGCACCGACCCCTGGGGGTGTCCCGCGACCGGCTGCGACTTCGTCGCCAATTTCCTCACCGCCGCGCACCTGGTGATCGTCTGGCCCACGATGGACGACCCCAGCCTGCTGCGGCACGCCGCCGCCGCGCGCGACGTGGGCCGCAACCCCAAGCCGGTCGAGTACGAGAAGGAGTTCGGGCCCGCCTGCTCCTACTACCTGTGGGAGGCCGCGGGCCATCCGGTGCACGCCGTCAAGGGCGGCGGTGACGGGGGCGACGTCTACGACAAGAAGGGCTAGGCTGCCACGCTCCCGGCGCGTGACCTGATCGTGGTGGGCGCGGGCGCCGCCGGCCTCGCCGTCGTGGAGCACGCCCGCAAGGCGGGCTTGAGGCCGCTGCTGGTCACCGACGGGCCGCCGGGCGGCGACTGCACCTTCACGGGGTGCGTGCCCTCCAAGACGCTCCTGGCCGCCGCGGCGGAGGGCCAGGACTTCCTGCATGCCACGCATCGCGTGCGCGTCACCATCGAGCAGATCGCCGCCACCGAGACGGCGGAGGTGCTCCGCGAGCAGGGGGTCGACGTGGTCGAGGGCCGGGCCCGCTTCGTGGGTCCGCGCGAGATCGACGTGGACGGCGACCGGCACCGGGGCGCCCGCGTGGTGGTCGCGACCGGGGCGCGCCCTGCGCTGCCGCCGGTGCCCGGCGTCGAGGAGGCCGACCCCCTCACCAGCGAGAACGTCTTCGACCTCGCCGCACAGCCGGATCGCCTGCTGGTGCTGGGCGGGGGCCCGATCGGCTGCGAGCTGGCGCAGGCGTTCCAGCGGCTGGGCACCGAGGTCACGCTGGTGGAAGCGCTGCCGCGGCTGCTGTCGGGCGAGGAGCCCGAGGCGTCACAGGCCGTGCTCGAGGCGCTGGGCGAGGACGGGGTGGAGGTGGTGCTGGGTGAGCCGGCCGTCCGCGTGGAGCGCCGCGGGGATGAGGTCGTCGTCGTGACCGCGCGGCGCGAGGTCGTGGGCGATCGTCTGCTGGTGGCGACCGGGCGCACGCCCACGGTCGATCTCGATCTCGACGCCGCCGGTGTCGAGCTCGACGATCGGGGTTACATCGCCACGGACGACCGGTTGCGCACCACGGCCGAGGACGTGTTCGCCGTGGGTGATGTGACGGGCCGCGCCACGTACACCCACGCGGCCTACTACATGGGCTATCTGGTGGCGTCGAACCTCACCAAGAAGCGCGGGGGCGCGTCGTACGACGGGTCGGCGATCCCGCACGTGACCTTCACGGCCCCGGAGGTGGCGCGGGTCGGCATGTCGGAGGCCCAGGCGGCCCGCCGCGGCGGGCGCGTGGCCTACCTGCCCATGTCCGAGGTGGACCGCGCGATCATCGACGGCGCGCCCGAGGGCTTCGTCAAGCTCATCGTCGGGCCGCGGCGGCTGCTGAGGAACGCCGGCGGGGGCCGGGTGCTGGGCGCCACGATCGTGGCGGCGCGCGCCGGGGAGATGATCCACGAGCCCACGCTCGCGATGCGAACCGGCATGTTCGCCGGCCGGCTCGCCCAGACGACGCACGCCTACCCCACCTGGTCGACGGCCCTCCAGAAGGCCGCGGCCCAGTTCTTCACGGAGGTCGACGGACGCCGGGCGCGCCGCGCCGAGAGCTGACCGACGGCGAGCGCTGGACGCGCGCCGCGCTGGCCGATCTGCGCGCGCGATCGTTCACCCCGCTTGCCTGGGTGGCGTTCCTTGACGCGTCGTTTCGTCGCTCGATCGAGGACATCGCGGCGCGGCCCCGCGTGGCCCGCGAGGCCGCGATCGTCGTCGTGGCGGGGGCGATCGTGTGGGCCGGCGCGACGGTCGTGGATCCCCGTGCCGGCTGGGGGCTCGCATGGTGGGCGCTGGTGGCGGCGATGCTGATCACCCACCTGGGCATGGTCGAGGGCCTCGACGGCGCGCCGCGCGCCGGGTTGGGCTTGCCGAACCTGCTCACCCTGGGCCGCGCCGCGCTGGTGCCCGTGCCCGCGCTGGTCACGGGCGAGCCGGCCGTCTTCGCCGGCGCGCTCGTGGTGGCCTTCGCCACCGACGTGCTGGACGGCCTCCTGGCCCGCAGCCGCGACGCCGCGACGCGCTTCGGCGTGCAGGCCGACGCCACCGTGGACATCGCCCTGGTGGTCGTCGGGGCGTGGGCCGCGCATGGCGCGGGCTGGCTCCCCCTGTGGATCGCCACGCTGGTGAGCGTGCGCTACCTCGCGCCACCCCTGCTGGCGGCGCTCCACTACTTCACCCGCGCTGCGCCGCCGCCGAGCGGCCTGTTCGTGCACGGGAGGCTGCCCGGGGCCGCCGTGGCCGTGGGTCTCGTGGCGCTCGCCGCCGAGCCACTGCGTGGGGCGGGTGCCCTGCTGGTGGTGGCCGGGACCCTCGGCGGGCTCCTGACCGCGGGCCTGTCGGCCCTGCGCGCGTACCGTCAGCCCGACGCCTGACGCCACCCCAGGACGACCCGGGCCGCCTCGGCAAGGCTCGACGCCACGTGGTCGGCGCCGCGAAGGTCGCTCGCCGCGTAGCCCGAGGTGGTCAGCGCCACGCACCGCGCGCCGCCCGCGCGGGCGCAGGCCACGTCGCGCGGCGTGTCGCCGATCACCACCGC
>JARFPS010000052.1 GCA_029288175.1 Miltoncostaea sp.
GCGCCCGCGCGAAGCCGCGTCGCGCGCTGCTCGCCGAGCGCCCAGAGGACCGCCTCGACGACGTTGCTCTTTCCCGATCCATTGGGACCGACGACGACGTTGACGCCGGGGACCAGGTCGATCACGACCGGCTCGGCGAACGACTTGAAGCCGCGGACGGCGATCCTGCTCAGCACGGCGCGTCCTCCAGCGCGGCGAGCGCGGCCTGCGCTGCCGACTGCTCGGCCGCCTGCTTCGAGCTGCCCCTGCCCCGTCCGCGCTCGGCGCCGTCGAGGAGTGCTCGGCTGACGAATCGCCGGTCCTGAGGCGGCCCCTCCTCGGCGAGGAGCTCGTACGCGAGCGGCGCACGACGCTCCGCGGCGAGCTCCTGCAGCCTGGACTTGGCATCCCTGTGCCCCGGCGCGACGGCATCGAGCTCCGCCGCGAACGCCTGACGGACGGCGCCACGGGTCGCCTCGGGACCCAGGTCGAGCCATGCGGCCCCGATCACCGATTCGGTGAGGGCGGCCGCGACCGCCTCCGACGCGACCTGCGCGGCGAGCTCGCTCCCCTGACGGGGGGACTGCTCGGCCATCCTGGCCGGAAGGTCACACGCGCGGGCGACCCGCGCGCACGAGGCGCGCGAGACGACCGCCTGACGCATGAAGGTGACCTGACCCTCGTCCGCGTCGGGGTGACGTGACAGGAGCTCCTCGGTCGCGACGAGGTCGAGCACCGCATCACCGAGCAACTCGAGTCGCTCGTACGACGGCCGACCGGGTCGCGCCCAGGAACGGTGGGTCAGCGCCTCACGACGCCGGTCGCGCCCGAGCTGCTCCAGCAGCTGTCGCAACGCGGGCCGCGCGCCCCGTCACTCGGAGTTCTGCAGCACGAAGTCGACCGCCTGGCCGACCGTGGAGATCTTCTCCGCTTCCTCGTCGGGGATCTTGACCTTGAAGCGGTCCTCCATCTCCATGATCAACTCCACGAGATCGAGCGAGTCGGCGTTGAGGTCCTCCTGGAAGGAGGCGTTCTCGCTGACGTCGCCCGGGTCGACCCCGAGCTGCTCGACCAGGATCGCGCGCACTTCATCGACGGCCTGCTGACGTTCCAATACAGCCCCCCAGAGTGATCGCGCCGACGCGATCGGTTCAGGACGTCGGCGACACTACATGTGCCTTCGGACGCGCAGCGCCCGCGTGCCGGGATCCTACGCGGACGGCGCGCGCTCGGCACCCAGCGCGGCCGCGAAATGCGTGACGAGATCCCCGCGGGCCCCTTGCGCGGCGAGCCGGACGGCGTTCGCGATCCCCTCACCGCTGGAGTTCCCGTGCCCGATGACGGCGAGCCCTCGGACGCCCAGAAGGTACGCGCCACCGTAGTTCTCCGGGTCGACGTGCTGGCGCATCCGACGAAGCGACGGACGGACCAGGAGCGCCCCGACCCGACCGGGCAGGGTGCGTGTGACGGCCGAGCGCATCTCGGTCATGAGGTACCAGGCGGCCCCCTCGAGGGCCTTGAGGACCACGTTGCCGGTGAACCCGTCCGTGACCACGACGTCGGACAGGCCCCGGTTGATGTCGCGCCCCTCCACGTTGCCGACGAAACCAGGCGTGTCGCGGAGCAGTGCGTAGGCGGCTTGGACGGTCTCGTTGCCCCGGCCCTCCTCCTCGCCGATCGACAGCAGCCCCACCCGGGGCTCGGGGATGCCGAGGACGTCCTGGGCGAACAGCCGGCCCATCATCGCGTACTGCGGGTAGTGCTCCGGCCTTGCCTCGGCGCTCGCCCCCGCGTCGAGCAGCACGACCTGGCCGCGGACGGACGGGATGACGACCGCGATCGCGGGGCGGATCACCCCCGGCACGCGCCGCATGTAGAGCGTCGCCGCGGCGAGCATCGCCCCCGTGTGGCCGGCCGAGACGGCCGCCTGGGCGCGCCCCTCGCCGACGAGCCGGCACGCGAGGGCGACCGACGAGTCGGGCTTCGCGCGCACGGCCCGGGCGCCTTCCTCCTCGGAGGCGATGCGCTCGGCGGCGGGCACGATCTCGATCGACGCGGGGACGGAACCGGCCTGGCGGACCACCTCGGCCTCGATCTGCGCGGCGTCGCCGACGAGGAGCACCGACAGCTCGGGTCCGGACGCAAGCAGCGCGCCCCGGACCGGCTCGAGCGGCGCAGCGTCGCCACCCATCGCGTCCAGCGCAACGGCGACCCGATTCGACTCACGTCCCACCGTGGCGGCGCCCCGGTCGGCTCGCGCGGGGGCGGCTAGGCCTCGATCTCGACGCGCTGGCGCCCGCGGTAGTGCCCACACACCCCGCAGACGTGGTGCGGGCGCGTCGGCGCCGTGCAGTTCGGGCAGCGGGTCAGGGCGACGGGCTGGGCGACATGGGTCGAACGGCGCGTGTCGCGCCGCTGTCGGGATGTCTTTCGCTTGGGAACGGCCATGTGGAATCCTCGCTCGTGCGCCTGGCCGCAGAAAGGTAGCAGGCACGGACGCCGGTGCGGCCGCGTCAGTCGCCCTCGCGCGCCCGAAGCTCGTCCGCGAGCCGCGCGAGCGGGGCCCAACGCGGGTCGTCGGCTGTCGTCTCCTCGGCGTCCGCCGGGTCCGCGACGAACGCGGCGCACGCGTCGTCGGGGTGGATCAGGCGGGGTGGGAGCGCCTCCGCGATGGCGTCGCGGGCCCACTGCGCGACGTCGAGCACCTCGCCCTCGACGTAGTCGCTCGCCATCTCGTCGTCGGGCTCGCCGTCGGCCGCACCCCGGCCGGCGAACTCGCGTGCGTCGATCGGCACGTCGATGCGAACCGGTTCGAGACACCGCCAGCAGGGCCCCTCGAGCTCGATCCGCCCCCGCACGCGCAAGCTCTTCCCGCCGGCCGAGCGCGTGATCTCGACCGAGAGCTCCGGGGCCCGCGGGATCACCCGGTACTCCTGGCCGGCCAGCGCGAAGTCCTCGACCGGGACGCGCAGCCGAAGTGCGGTGGTCGCCCCGGCCCGGAGGTCGAGGCTCCCGAGGTCGAGGTGCATGCCCGGCGGCTCGCCGGCCGTCAGGACTCGATCGTCTCGGGGACGACCTCGTCTCCCTCGTCGAGTTCGTCGCCGCGACCCTGCAGCCGCTCCCGCCCGCGCTGGACCGCGGACAGGAACTTGCCCAGGTTCACCTCGAGCGTTCCGAGGACCTCGTCGGCGTAGTCCTCCGCCCCGAGCCGGACCTCGCGCTCGCGCTGGCGGGCCTGCTCGAGGACCTGCGCCGCCTCGCGCTCGGCGCGCTTGACGACCTCCTGCTGGGAGGACTCGTGCGCGGCCTGCTCACGGGCCTCGGCCAGTATCCGCTCGGACTCCCGCTTGGCCTCGGCGAGCATCTCCTGGCGCTCCTTGACGATCCACCGGGCCTGCTTGACCTCTTCGGGGATCGTCGAGCGCATCTCGTCGAGCAGCTCGTAGATCGCGTCGCGGTCGATGCGGACCTGATCGGTGAGCGGGACCGCCTTCGCGTTGTGCACGAGGTCGTCCAGCTTGTCGATCAACTCCAGTACGTCCACAACCCCTCCTCAGCCTGTCGACCGGTCGAGCCGGGCGCCCCGGCCGCGAAGCGCCTCCGCGACGTGCGGGGGCACCCACCCGTCCACGTTACCGCCCCACGCTGCAATTTCGCGAACACCGCTCGAACTGATGAAGCTGTACTGCGGCGAGGCGGGAATGTAGACCGTCACGATCTCGGGGGCGAGATGCCGGTTGATCTGGGCCATCTGGAACTCGTAGTCGAAGTCCGAGATCGCGCGCAGTCCCTTGACCATCACGACCGCGCCCACCGCGCGGGCATGCTCGGTGACGAGGCTATTCAAGCTCGCGACCCGGACGTTGTCCAAGTGGCGGACGGCGCGTTCGCAGAGGGCGATCCGCTCGTCCGCGTCGAACAACGGGACCTTCTTGACCGATGGCCCGGTCACCGACACGACGACGGCGTCGAACACGCGCGCCGCACGCTCGATGATGTCGAGATGCCCATAGGTGACGGGATCGTAGGTCCCTGGGCAGACCGCCGTGATGTGGCGGCACTCCTCGCCGCTCAACACCCCTCCCCACGCAGGACGGTCACGGCGGTGTCGCCGTAGGCGCGACGTTCGGCCGTCGCGACCGCGAGGCCCTCAAGACTGCACGCGATGCCCGCGTCGTGCTCGATCACCACCGTCGCTCCCGGAGCGAGGAGGGGCGCGAGGGCGGCCCCGAGGCGCCCCGCGATGCGGGGCAGGAGGGTATACGGGGGGTCCAGCAGGCACAAGCCGACGCCCGGCGGGCACGCCTGCGCCCCCGACGCGCGCGCGCGCTCGCGGGTCAGCAGGCGCAACGCGTGTTGCCAGTCCGCGCGGATCAGGCGCGTGCGTTCCTCCAGCCCGAGAGCCGCGACGTTCGCGCGGGCCGCGGCGAGCGCCGTGGCGGAGCGGTCGACGAGCGTCGCCCGGACGGCGCCGCGCGAGAGCGCCTCGAGCGCCAGGGCGCCGGAGCCCGCGAACAGGTCGAGCACCTCGGCACCTGTCTCTTATACACATCTGACGCTGCCGACGAAGAGTGTCTCGGGGGGGG
>JARFPS010000089.1 GCA_029288175.1 Miltoncostaea sp.
GGATACAACTGACACCGCCCGCCAGTACGAACGACATGGCGGCTCCGGGCGCCATGCCCTGCGCCAGAAGCGCATCGACCAGCGGCACCGCGGCATATCCGTTCAGGTAGGCCGGTGCACCCACCAGGGCGCCCAGGAAGATCGGCCGCAGCCCGTCCCCGCCCAGCACGCCTGCGATGGCCTCGGCCGGGACATAGGCCAGCATCAGCGCCTCGACCATGTAGGCGATCAGCAGCCACTTGCCCAGGAACAACGCGTTCTCGACCACGGCATCGCGGAAGGTCGCACGCCGCGCGGGCTCGTTCCAGAACCGCCACTCGGGCGTGCCCTTGAAGGGCGACGGCCCGCAGCCGCAGCCGCTTTGCGCCGGTTGCGGCTTCAGCGGATCGGCGAAGACCGGCGTGTGCTTGAAAAGATAGACCGTCGCGCCCCCCAGCAGGCCAAGCCCCACGGCGGCGGCGAGCCAGCGGTAGGAGGCGAGGCGCCGCCCCAGCGCCAGCGCGATGGCACCCGGGGCGGTCACTCGGGCCGGCCGTCGACGAGGGTCATCCTGGATTCGCCGAGTGCGGCGAGCAGCTCGGGCCAGGGGTCGGTCACCGCCACCAGCACCGCGGCCCCCGACTCGCGCGCGTGCCGCACGACGGCCTCGCTGGCCGGGTCGTTCGGCGGGTCGTCCATGACCACCAGCGCGGGCTCTCCCAGGCACGCCAGTGCGAGCGACAGGCGGCGGCTGGTGGCGCTGTCGCTCTCGACCCGGATGTCCCAGCGGTCCTCGGCGAGGGCCGCGCGCCGGAGCGCCCCGGGGATCTCCTCCTCGTCGACGAGCCGCAGCCGGGCCACCAGGGCCATGACCTCGCGGGAGGTCATCCGGGCCGCGAAGTCATACGCCTGCGGGCCGTAGCCGACGCGGCGCCTTTCGGCAGGGCCGGGGCGTGTCCCGAAGAGCTCGATCTCGCCCGAGTACGGCGTCAGGCCCAGCACCGCGCGCAGCAGCGAGGTCTTGCCCGCGCCCGCGCCTCCGTCGACGCAGAGGCTCTCGCCCGCGGCGAGTGACAGCGACACGCCCGACACGGCCGGCTCGGGCCCGCCGTAGTAGCGCACCTCGAGTTCGCTCACCCGAAGGGTGGGGACCTCCTCGCTCATGCCGCCCGCTACTGCCGGATGGCGGCGAGCACCTCGTCGCGACGGCGCTCCATGTCCTCCGACGAGGCAAGGGATTCGAGGTTCAGTCGCACGAGGGGCTCGGTGTTCGACTTGCGGACGTTGAAGTGCCAGTCGTCGTAGGAGACCGACAGGCCGTCGAGCTCGGTCTGCTCGCCGTCGGCGTAGCGCTCGCGCAGCCGGTCGAGGACGGCGTCCGCGTCGTCGACCGTGGAGTTGATCTCGCCGCTGATGTGGTACTTCTCGCGCAGCGCCGCCACGAGCTCGGACAGCGGCCGCCCGGCCTGGCTGATCAACTCGATCATCAGCAGCGCCGGGACCAGCCCGGTGTCGGCGCTGCTGAAGTCGCGGAAGTAGTAGTGACCGCTCACCTCGCCCGCGAAGAGGGCGTCGACCTCGCGCATGCGGCGCTTGATGAAGGCGTGGCCCACGCGGTGCTCGATCGGCTCGCCGCCCGCGGCGGCGATCGTGTCGCGCACCGCCCACGAGGCCCGCAGGTCGTAGACGATCGCCGCCGGGCCGTGGCGCTCCAGCAGATGCTCGGCCAGCAGGGCCGTCAGGAAATCCCCCGGCACGAACTCGCCGGTATCGTCGATGAAGAAGCAGCGGTCCGCGTCGCCGTCGAAGGCCAGCCCCAGGTCGGCCCCCTCCTCGACCACCTTCTTCTCGATGAACTCGCGGTTCTCGGGGATGAGCGGGTTTGGCTCGTGGTTGGGGAACCGCCCGTCGGGCTCCAGGAAGTAGGGCAGCGCGGTGATCGGAAGGCGCTCGATGACCGGCGGCAGGTAAAGGCCGGCCATGCCGTTGGCCGCGTCCATGACCACACGCAGGTCGGTGACGGTGGAGGTGTCGATGAACCCCATGCAGGAGTCGACGAAACGGGTGAGCAGTCCGTCGTCGCGCCGCCGCTCGCCGGCCTTCGCGGCCGGCTCGGGCTCACCGGCCCGCGCGAGGCGGCCCACCTCGCCGATGCCGGTGTCGCCCGACAGGGGCAGGGCGCCCTCCAGGACCAGCTTGGCTCCGGTGTACTGGGGAGGGTTGTGGCTGGCGGTGATGGCGGCGCCCGCATCGAAGCCGCCCTCGGCGACGGCGAAGTAGACCATCTCGGTGGCCGCCAGGCCGATCTCCGTCACCTCGGCGCCGGCCGACGCGACGCCGGCGGCGAACCGGTCCGCCATCGACGGCGAGCTCAGGCGCGCGTCGTACCCGATGACGACGCGCTCGGCGCCGGTAACGCCCACGAACGCCCGGCCGCATGCCTCGGCGCCGTCCTCGTCGAGCTGGTCGGGGTAGATGCCGCGGATGTCGTAGGCCTTGAAGACGGCCGGATCGATCATTCAGAACCCCTGTCGGAGCAGCGCATAGGTCTCCTCGATGTGCTGCGGGATGACCCGCGTGTCGCCGATGGCCGGCATGAAGTTGGTGTCGCCGCTCCATCGCGGCACCAGGTGCATGTGTAGATGGTCCGCGATGCCCGCGCCCGCGGCGGCGCCCTGGTTGATGCCGACGTTGTAGCCCTGCGGCCTCATGGTCTCCTCCAGCACGGACTGGGCCCGCGTGATGAGCTCCATCATCTCGGCCCGCGTCTCGCTCGGAACCGCGCGGAGCGAGTCCAGGTGGTCGTACGGAACGGCCATCAGATGGCCGTTGTTGTACGGGAAGAGGTTGAGCACCAGGTACGAGCGGCGACCACGGTACAGGATCAGCGCGGCCTCGTCGTCGCCCATCTCCGCGAGGTCGCAGAGTACGCACGCATCCTCTGAGAGACGGCCGGCGTGCTCGTCCTTGATGTACGCCATGCGCCAGGGCGCCCACATCGTCTCGCGAGCCGGCCGGTCGGCCGGAGGCGTCACAGCCAGCCCTTGCGACGGAACCAGAAGACCATTCCTCCGGCCAGCGCCAGCATGATGCCCACCGCGAACAGGACCGAGAACCATCCGTCGTCGGCGAAGGGGAGGGCATCGACGTTCATTCCGTAGAACGCGGCGATCAGGCTGAGGGGCAGCACCACGCCGGACAGCATGGTCAGCACCTTGATGATGTCGTTGAGCCGGTGCGAGATGGCGGCCTCGTTGGTGGCCTCGAGGGCCTCCGCCGCCTCCTTGTAGCCCTCGAGCAGGTCCCAGATGCGTTCGTTCTTGTCGACGATGTCGTCGAAGTAGAGCTCCAGGTCCTGCGGGGCGTAGCGCTGGATGCTGCGGTCCATCAGGCGCAGGGTGGGTCGCTGCGGCTTGATGATCTTTCGGTAGTTGATGATCTCCTGCTTGACGTTCGAGATGTCGCGCACCAGGTCGTCATTGCCCTCGCCGAAGATCGCCTCCTCGATCGAGTCGAGCTTGAAGCCGATCTTGTCGAGGATCGGGAAGCAGTAGTCGTAGAGGGCGTCGATGATCTCGTAGAGCAGATAGCCCGATCCGCGGCGCATGAACCGGTCGCGGTCGTCGGCGCGGGTCTCGCAGCGCGACCACATCGCGTTCAGGGGCTTCAGCGGCTCCTTGGGAAGCGTGATCAGCAGGTCCTCGGCCACGAAGACGTCGATCTCGGCGCCCTGCAGACGCCCCGTGCCCTTGTCGAAGCGTGGGAAGTAGAACACCAGGAAGGCGTATTCGTCGTACTCGTCGATCTTGGGCCGCTGGCGACGCCGCGACAGGACGTCTTCGTAGTCGAGCGGGTGGAACTCGTAGCGCTCGGCGAGCCAGGCGGTCTCGGCCTCGCTCGGCGCCTCGATGTTCAGCCAGGTGAGCCCGTGCGCATCGATGCGCCGGACGTCCGGCCCCGCGGGCTCAGCGGCGCCGAGCGGCTCGGCGACGGGCTGGCCGCGGCGAAAGCTCGGTAGGTTCGCCATCCTCGCCGCCCTGTGGGTCCCACGGAGTGCCGTCGTTCTCCGGCATGGGCCGATTGTCGCACACCTCACCGCGAGCCACGCGCCGTTTGCAACGCCCGGCAACGGGCGTCACGGCGTGATCTAGTCGATCAGCCCGTTCCGGTAGGCGAACCGAGTGGCCTCGGTGCGGTTGCCGACTCCGAGCTTGCGGTAGATGTTCGACAGGTGGAACTTCACCGTCTGCTCGGTGACGTAGAGCTGGCTCGCGATGTCGAGGTTCGACAGGCCCTCCGCCACCAGGCGCAGGATGCTGAGCTCGCGGTCGGTCAGGCCGCCGGGTGTGGCTTTCGGTGCGGCCCCCTCCGCCTCGCCGCCCTTTCCGCGCGGGTGGTAGACGGTGCCCTCGACGACCTGCCGGATGGTCGAGGGGAGGTCCAGGGGGTTGATCGACTTCACGACGTAGCCTGCGGCGCCCTGGCCCAACGCCTGGTCGATGTGCTCGCTGTCCTCGAACATGCTGAGGATGATCACCTTCAGGTCGGGGTGATCCTTCTTCAGCTGGGACAGCGTGCTGAGCCCGTCGCCCTTGGGCATCCTCAGGTCGAGGATGACGACGTCGGGCCGCGCGCGCGGCACCAGCGCCAGCATCTCCTCGCCCGACATGGCTTCGCCGACGACCTTGATGTCGGGCGCGGTCTCGAGCGCGCGCTTGATGCCGTCGAGCATCAGACGGTGGTCGTCCGCGATGGCCACCCGGAGGGGCGACTTCGAGGTTGTGGCTTCCTCAGGCACGTTGGTCGTAGCCATCAGGGCGATCATCGGCGTATGCATCGCGATCCTTGATGGCCACGGCAAGCCTACCGGACGGCCGCGGAGGCCCACTGGCGAGAGCGGGAATCCGCACGACTCCCGCTAGAGTCGTTGGCGTGCGTGGAGCAGGGGCGTGGGGCGCCGCTCGTCGCGCGGACAGGGCGACGCTCGTCGTGGCCGCCCTCGTTGCGACGTATGGGGCCGTTTTCTCGTGGTTGTCGGTCGAGCGTCATCGAGCGTTCGCCACCGGACGGTTCGACCTGGGCAACATGGTCCAGGCCGTGTGGAGCACCGCGCAGGGCCGACCGCTCGACAGCACCGAGGTCGGCGGCGAGCAGTTCTCGCGCCTCGGTGCGCATGTGGACCCCATCCTGGTGTTGTTCACCCCGCTGTATGCCGTCTGGTCGAGCCCCGAGGCGCTGCTGGTCGCCCAGGCCGTCATCGTCGCGCTCGGTGCGTTCCCGGCCTTCTGGCTCGGTCGCCGGTGGCTCGGGGACGATCGACTGGCCGTCGCCGCCGCGGCCGCCTACCTGCTCTACCCACCGCTTCAGTTCGCCACGCTGTTCGACTTCCATCCGGTCACGCTCGCCGCCCCGCTGCTGATGTTCTGCATCTGGGCGGCCGAGGCGGGCCGCTACCTGGTGCTCGCCATGGCGGGAACCGCCGCCGCCCTCACGCAGGAGCAGGTGGGTCTGGCCCTGGTGATGCTGGCCCTCTGGATGGCGGTGCGCCATCCCGAGCGGCGCCGGGCGGCCGCCGTGATGGCCTCCGTCTCGGCGGTCTGGGTGCTCGTCGCCGTCGCCGTCATCCTGCCGCGTTTCTCGCTCACGGGCGGCACTCCACAGATCCAGCGCTATGACGCGCTGGGCGATGGGGAGGGGGGCGTGCTGCTGACCCTCGTCACCCAGCCGTGGACCGTGGCCGAGGTGCTGGCCACGCCCGGGCGGGCGCTCTACGTGGCGCTGCTCATCCTTCCCCTCCTGGCGCTGTCCCTGCTGGCGCCGCTGTTGCTCGCCGGCGCGTTGCCGCAGCTGGCCATCAATCTCCTCGCTGCCGACGGCCCGCCGCAGACGATCACGTTCCACTACGCGGCGGTCATCGCCCCGTTCGTCATCTCCAGCGCGATCCTGGGCCTGTCGCGGCTGCGCGCGTGGTCGGGTTCGCCCCGGGTGCGCGGCCTCGTCCGGGAGCCGGCCCGGGTCGCCGCCGGGCTCGTGGTCGCGGGCCTGGCCGCCGGCTTCCTGCTGGGGCCTCTGCCGGTGTGGGGCGGGATCCCGCTGGGGCACGACGGCAGCCCGCATCACCGCTTCGTGGCCAACGAGCACGACCGGGTGATGGCCCGGGCGGTGGCCATGATCCCGGCCGACGCCGCGGTTGCGGCCTCCAACGCGCCCGGCGCACACCTGTCCGGGCGCGAGCGCATCCATCTCTTCCCGCACATCGAGGACGCGGAGTGGATCCTGGTGGACGCCCGTACGCCCGATCCGGCGGTGGAGGTGCGCCGCACGCTTCGGCCCGTGGAGCACGCCCTCGGAGTTCAGGCGGTCGAGCGAGACCCCCAGTGGGACACGGTCGTCGACGAGGCCGGCGTGAAGCTCTTCCGCCGCGTGGAGGCCTCCGCGGCGGGTCCCGGCGGACCCGGCTAGGGGGCGCCTCTCAGGAGGTGGCCCGCGAGTCGGCTAGGAGGCCGCGGGCGCGACCCCGTGGCGCTTGATCGCCTTGGCGATCTCGCCAGCGGAGCTTCCCTTGGTGAGGTACTCGGAGGCCCCACTGGCCAGGCCGGCGGCCACCTCCTGCTCCTTGTCTCCCACCGAGAGCATCAGCACGGTGACGTCGGGCGAGCGCTCCTTGATCGCGAACGTGGCCTCCAGGCCGTCGAGGCCCGGCATCGACACGTCCATCAGAACGACGTCCGGGATGTGCGCGGCGGTCAGCGAGAGCGCCTCGGCGCCGTCTCCGGCCTCGGCCACGACCGCGATCTCGGGGTCTCGCTCGAGGAAACGCCGCAGGAGTGACCTGAATCGAGCGTTGTCATCTGCAAGGAGTACGCGCACCACTTCCGCTCTCGACCGCCTTCACCATTCCCGCCGGGGCTGGGCAGCCCGAGCGATTGACCGAAAACCTACGCCCCGACGACTGATCTGGGCCTAGACGCCTTGGTAGTTCGCGCTTCACAAGAGGTATAGGACACTTTCGGGTCCTGGGGGAGCCTCTTTGGAGGGAGGGGTAGGATTCCTGCAATGACCGAGGCCTCGGATCCTCCCTCGCCCGAGCCTCTGGACGCCCTTTCCGCAATTGCGCAAGCGTACGGGTTCCGCGAGGGGACGTCGGGGGCGCTGGAGCGGCTGACAGCGGCGGCCGTGGAGCTCGCCGGGGCGTCTGCGGGGCTCATCGTCGACCGCGATCGGGACGGCGTGGGGCGGCTCAGGGCCGGTTTCGGACTCCCCGACGAGGTGGGCGCACCCCTCATCGAGGCTGCTCTCGACGCCGAGAATGAGGATTTCGTCGATCTTCAGGGAGCGTCCGGGGCGCTGGTGGTGCCGTTTCGCGCGGGCCACGGCGTCCGGGGCGCGGTCGTGTTGACGGGCGTCGAGCCTTCGGGCGCCTCCGAGGGCGCGCGGAGACTGGTGCGGGTGGTCGCCGCCCGGGCCGCGGGCGAGCTCGAGGCCGCCGCGCTGCGAGGAGACCTCGACCGCGCCATGGCCCAGATCCTCGAGACCGACGAGCGCATGATGGGTCGCATCGGCCTCGACATCCACGACGGGCCGACGCAGCAGCTCAGCGTCGCCCTCCTCGAGGTCCAGCTCCTCGAGGCGGACCTCGACGACGCTCAAGGGGGCGGCGCCGACCTCCCCGTCGAGCTGCGGCCGGCGCTGATGCGCATCTACGAGACGCTCGGCGGCGCGCTCCACGAGATGCGCGAGCTCATCGGGCATCTGCGCCCGGCCCAGTTCGAGGACCGCGCGCTCGATGAGATCGTCCGTGACGCCGTCGTCGCCTTCGAGGCACGCGGCGACGTGGCCGTCGACTACGAGGCCCGCGGCGACTTCGCGGTCAACGGCGTCTCCGTCAGCCAGCGCATCACCTTCTACCGCGTCCTTCAGGAGGCGCTGAGCAACGCGCACCGCCACGGGCACGCATCGCACGTCGACGTCACGCTCACCGCGGGCGGCGGCGGCGTCGAGCTCCTGGTCCGTGACGACGGCGCCGGCTTCGACCGCAAGGACGCCTTCCGGAAGAGCACGCGCGGGCCCCAGAGTCGCGTCGGCCTTCGCGGCATGCGCGACCGCGCCCAGGTGCTCGGCGGGACGTTCGACGTCGAGACCGCCCCGGGGGAGGGCACGACCGTGAGGCTCCACATCCCCGATTGGAGCCCGCCCGAGCAGGTCCTCGACTCGCCGTGAGCGCCCCCCTGGTGAAGATCTGCGGGCTGACCGATCCCCGGCAGGCCGCGGCCTGCGCCGCCCTCGGCGTCTGGGCCATCGGCGTGGTGCTCGCCGGCGACAGTCCCCGGTCGGTGACGCCGCCGCAGGCACGGGCGGTGACCGACGCGCTGCCCTCGGGCGTCGCCCGCGTGGGCGTCGTGGTCGATCTCGACGCCGACGCCGCCGCCGATCTGGTGGGTGAGGCCGGGCTCACGCATCTCCAGACGCATGGCCACGCGGACGTGGCCGCCATCCGCGAGAATGCAGGCGTGCCGGTCATCGAGGCATTCAGGGTCGGCGGCGAGGCCGACCTCGCCGACGCCCGCCGCAGCGTGGCCGACCTCGTGCTGCTCGACGCCCGGGTGCCGGGCCTGCACGGAGGCACGGGCCGCGCGTTCGACTGGGGACTGGTGGAGCGCGAGCCGCTGGGGCGGCCGTTCGTGCTGGCGGGCGGCCTGGCGCCGGGCAACGTGGCCGATGCGGTCGGGCGGGCACGGCCGAGCCACGTCGACGTGTCGAGCGGCGTCGAGCGCGCTCCCGGCGACAAGGACCTCGCCGCCGTGGAGGCCTTCGTGCGGGCCGCCACCGGCCGGGTGGCGGCATGAGCGAGCTGCGCGCGCGCTTCGGCCCCTACGGGGGTCGCTACGTGCCCGAGACCGTCATCGGCGCCCTGGACGAGCTCGACCGCTCCTACACCGTGCACCGCGACGACCCGGCGTACCAGGCGGAGCTTTCCGGCCTGTTGGACCGCTACGTCGGGCGGCCGACACCGCTCTACCGGGCCACGGGCCTGGAGCAGCGCTACGGCATGCCCCGGCTCTACCTGAAGCGCGAGGACCTCTGCCACACGGGCGCCCACAAGATCAACAACGCCCTGGGGCAGGTGCTTCTGGCCAAGCGCATGGGCAAGGGGCGCATCATCGCCGAGACGGGCGCCGGGCAGCACGGCGTGGCCACCGCCACCGCCAGCGCGCTGCTGGGCCTGGGTTGCTGCGTCTACATGGGGCGCGAGGACATGCGCCGGCAGCGCCTGAACGTGGTTCGCATGCGGCTCCTGGGGGCCGAGGTGCGTGCCGTCGACTCGGGCACGGGCACCCTCAAGCACGCCACGAGCGAGGCCATCCGCGACTGGGTCACCAACGTCGGCGACACCCACTACGTCATCGGCTCGGCGGTGGGGCCGGCGCCGTACCCGGAGATCGTCGCCGATCTGCAGTCCGTCATCGGTCGCGAGGCCCGCGAGCAGGTGCTGGCCGAGGACGGTCGACTGCCGGCGGCCGTCGTCGCGTGCGTGGGCGGTGGATCCAACGCCATCGGGATCTTCCGCGACTTCCTCGACGACGAGGACGTCGAGCTGGTCGGGGTGGAGGCCGCCGGTGACGGCGTCGAGACCGACCGCCACGGCGCCTCGCTGGGCAAGGGCTCGCCCGGTGTGCTCCACGGAGCGCTGTCGTATCTGCTGGAGGACGAGGACGGCCAGGTCGCGGAGGCGCACTCGATCTCCGCCGGCCTGGACTACCCCGGCGTGGGCCCGGAGCACAGCGCGCTGCGCGACGCGGGTCGCGTGCGCTACGAG
>JARFPS010000125.1 GCA_029288175.1 Miltoncostaea sp.
AGCCAGGGTGGCATGAACCCCCAGAAGATGATGAAGCAGATGCAGAAGATGCAGGCCGACATGGCCGTGGCCCAAGAGGAGCTGGCCCAGCAGTCGGTCACCGCGGCCGCCGGTGGCGGCGCCGTCAAGGCCACCGTCAGCGGAGGCCTCGAGGTCCTCGCCATCGAGATCGATCCGCAGATCCTCGACCCCGAGGACGCCGAGCTGGTTCAGGACACGGTCGTGGCGGCCGTGAACGAGGCCATGCGGCAGGCCCAGGAGATGGCGCAGAGCCGCCTGGGGTCGGTGGCCGGCGGGTTGGGCAGCCTGGGGATCCCCGGGCTCTAGCGGCCCGCGGGGCCCGAGCCCGCCACATGCTGACCCCCTCCATCGAGCGGTTGGTGTCCGAGCTGTCCAAGCTGCCCGGCATCGGGCCGCGAAGCGCCCAGAGGCTGGCCTTCCACCTGATGAAGGACCCCGCGGCCCGCGCACCGGCGCTGGCCGATGCGCTGATGGCGGTCGCCGAGCGCGTCGCGTTGTGCGAGACCTGCTTCGCGTTCGCCGAGGACGGCGTCTGCCCCATCTGCACGGATGCGCGGCGCGACCCCACGCTCCTTTGTGCCGTCGAGGAGCCCTCGGCGATCCTTCCGATCGACAACACCCACGAGTTCCGCGGCCGGTTCCACGTCCTTGGCGGCGCCCTCTCGCCGATCGACGGGGTGGATCCGGAGGACCTCACCATCGACAAGCTCGAGGAGCGCATCGAGGCCGACGGGGTCCGCGAGCTGGTCATCGCCACCAACCCCACCATGGCGGGTGAGGCGACGGCGCTCTATCTGGCCGATCTCGTCCGAGGGCGGGCGAGGGTCACCCGCCTGGCCAGCGGTCTCCCGGTGGGCGCGGACCTTGAGCACTCCGACGAGCTCACCCTCGGGCGGGCCCTGCTCGGGCGCCAGGAGCTCTGATTCACTCGCCCGACGCCTGCTCGGTCTGGAAGCGGCCCGTCGTGGCGGAATAGAGGAACGTCGCCGTGGGCTTCCCCGGCGAGAGCTTGCTCGTGGCTTGATTGGGCGGCGGCGGACCGATGACCTGGCCGGGTGCCCCGGCCCGCATGGCGAAGACCGAGATCGTCGGCACAGGGAGAAGGGCCGCTGTCGACCGGGGGGGCAGGAGCATGGCTCCCAGCGGGGCGGAGGCGTTCGCGCCGTTGAGGATCGACACCTGCGACAGGCCCGTCGTCATCGGCCTCGGAGAGTTGTTCGTGACCCTGGTCGCCGGCGAGCCCGATCGGCCTCCTTGCGCGAACGCTCCGTCGGCCTCGATCGTCCAGGACGATCCCGCCGCCGCGGGAGTCGATGCTTGTGCGTCGATGACCGCATTGGTGATCGGTTCGCTGGTGGAGGCGTAGACGCTGAGGCGTTCGTCGTTCCACGTGACCGTGTTGGCCGGGAGCGGAGACGGAGTGCTGGCCCAGACCGTCCGGCGTGCGGTGGATCCCGAGGTGAGGAGCGACCGCGAGAAGGACAGGCTCGAGCCCGATTCCATCAGGGTCTCGATGCCGTCTTGGGGGATGAGGACTGATGCCGCGTAGGTGTTGAACGAGACGACGTCGTCGGAGGTGTGAGCGGATGCCGGTCCTCGAGGAGCACGGCCCCCTGCGCCTCTCGTGACCGTGTCGTTGCCCGATCCGGACACGATCGTGTCGGCGTGGGGCCCTCCTGAGATCCGGTCGGCGCCGTGCTCGCCGAAGATGCTGTCGCGCCCGTCGCCCCCGCGCACGAGGTCGGCGCCCGCGCCGGCGAGCACGACGTCCTGGCCGCCACCCGCGAAGATCCGGTCGCGGCCGGTCGAGCCGCAGATGACGTCGTTCCCGCGCCCACCGTAGACCGTGCCCGGGCGGGCGAGCCTGACCACGTCTGGCCCGGGCGTGCCGTAGATGACGCCCCGGTCCTGCGCCACCGTCACCGGGAGTCCGTGGCAGGTCGGCCGTTCCTGGGCCGTTGCGGGGGTGCCCGTGGCGGCCAGGGCCACCACCACCACCGCCAGAGCTTGCCCGCATCGGAATGGCCTCATGCGAGGCAGATCGGCTGCGCCCCCCAACGCACTTGAGGGGATGCGGCGCCGGGGCCGGGCTAGCCCGCCAGCAGGCGCCCCACCTCGGCCGCGGCCAGCCCGATCCCCGCTCCGGCGGCTACGTTGGCCACCGCGGCGAGCCGCCGACCCGCCGTGGCCAGGTTGTGCGTCTGCACGGCCCAGGTCGAGAAGGTTGTCAGCGAGCCCAGCAGGCCCACCAGTACCAGGGTGCGGGCATCGCCGGGGTCCATGAGCCCGAACGCCAGCCCGGCCAGCAGGCTGCCGACGCTGTTGACGACGAACGTACCCGAGGGCAGGTGGGCCGGCCCGACGCGGTCGAGCCCGCCCGACAGCGCCACCCGGAGGGCGGCCCCCACGCCGCCCAGGCCGGCCACGCCGATCCAGACCAGAGGGCTCATGCCGGAGCCCCCTGACGCGCGAAACGGGCCCCCGTCGTGGCCGCCACGAGGCAGGCGGCGACGCTCGCCCCCAGGTAGAGGCCGGCGAGGCTCTCGCGCCCGGCGTCGAGCATCAGCAGGATCTCGATCTGCACGGCCGAGAAGGTGGTCAGCGCGCCGCACAGGCCCGGGCCCAGCGCCGGGTACAGCCGGTCGCCCGGCCGCTGGGTGAGCCGGACGGTCAGATAGCCGAGCAGGGCCGAGCCGAGCACGTTGGCGATCAGGGTCGCCCACGGCCAGCCGCCATCGTCGACCGGCAGCGCCTCGAGCAGGGCCAGTCGCCCCGCGGCGCCCAGCGAGCCGCCCACGGCGACGGCGGTCAGCGCCGCCCTGTTCACGGCGCCCTAGGTGTCGCGCTCGTGGTCGATGGCGCGCATGCGCTGGCGGGCCCGCTCGACGGCCTGGCGCGCGTCGTCGAGATCCCGCTGGGCCGTCTCCTCGCTCGCGCGGGCACCCCCTGCCCGTTCTTCGGTGCGCGTCACGTCCCGCTCCGCCGCGGCGGCTTCGTCGGCCAGGCGTCTCGCGGTTGCCTCGGCGTCGGCCAGGGAGCGGGCGCTCTCGGCCTGCCGCCGGAGGGCCTCGGCGTGGGCCCGCTCCAGGTGCTCGCGCTCCTCGCGGATGGTCTGCACGCGCTCGAAGGCGGCGTCCCGGCGACGCTCGCTCTCCTTCAGACCCTCCTCGGCCTCGCGCCGGGTGCGCTCCCGCTCGTGCTTGGCGCGCAGGTCGGCCTCGAGCGCCTTCTCGCGCGCCCGCCGCTCCACTCTGCTCGACCGCGGCGCCTCGGGCTGCGCGACGAAGCCGATGCTGGCCGCCGGGACCTCTGCCAGCAGGCGCCCCTCGGCGAGCGAGCCGCGGCTGCCCTCCGCCAGCGACGCGCCGACCAGCGTTTCGCGCAGCCGCTCGAGCATGGCGTCGGTGGCGGGGCGCCCGGCGTCGCGAAGCGCCTCCTTGCCCGCGTCGACGGCTCTGATGACCGCCCGACGGTGGTCTTCGGCGGGCCCGGTCAGCTCGACGGCCTCCTCGCCCGCCAGCATCCGGCCCTGGGCTTCGCGCAGGCGCTGGCCCGAGGCCAGCAGCTCGCCCATGGTCTCGGGGTCGCGGCGGCCGAGCTGGTTCGCGGCCCAGAGGGCCGGGCTCGGCCGACGGATCGCTGCGACCTCCGAGGCCGCCTCCCGGGCGCCGTCGTCACGGAGTCGCTGCACAAGTTCGTCGCGGCGGGCGGTGAAGTCGTCGGGGGCGACGCTCATCAGCTCGCTCACCAGGTCGGCGTGAGGCTCCAGGGGGTCCACGGCCGGAACGCTACCTGTGACCACCCGTCCGGCGAGTTCCACCGACGGCGCGAGCGCACTAGACTCCGCCGCCGCACGCAGGAGGGACGTGGACAGTGGGTCTGGTCACGATGAAGTTCGGCGGCACATCCGTCGCCGACGCCGACAAGATCAAGAACGTCGCCGGGCGCATCGCCGAGGCCAAGCGCCGGGGCGACGACGTCGTCGCGGTGGTGTCGGCGCGCGGTGCCACCACCGACGAGCTGGAGGCGCTGGCCCACGAGGTCAGCGACCGTCCCGACCCGCGCGAGATGGACATGCTGCTGTCGTCGGGCGAGCGCATCTCGTGCGCGCTCATGGCGATGGCCCTGCACGACCTGGGGGTGTCCGCCCGGTCGTTCACCGGCTCCCAGGCCGGCATCGTCACGGACGGGGCCCACACGCGGGCCAAGATCGTCGAGGT
Source organism: Miltoncostaea sp. (assembly GCA_029288175.1). Classification (GTDB taxonomy): domain Bacteria; phylum Actinomycetota; class Thermoleophilia; order Miltoncostaeales; family Miltoncostaeaceae; genus JARFPS01. The sequence continues at coordinate 4,242 of JARFPS010000125.1, forward strand.
CAAGGCCGATCGCCTGCGGGAGGCCATCGCCGACGACCACATCGTCATGGTCGCGGGCTTTCAGGGCGTGTCGGGCGACCGCGACGTGACCACTCTCGGCCGCGGCGGATCGGACACCAGCGCCGTCGCCCTGGCAACCGCGCTCGATGCCGACGTGTGTGAGATCTACACCGACGTCACCGGTGTGTTCACCGCCGATCCGCGGGTGGAGCCCCGGGCGGTGAAGCTCCCTCGCATCAGCCACGGCGAGATGCTCGAGATGGCCTCGATGGGATCTCGCGTGCTCGCGCTGCGGGCGGTTGAGTTCGCGCGGCGCTATGACGTACCCCTGCACGTCCGCTCCTCCTTCGCTCCCGAGGAGGGCACCTGGATCACGAAGGAGACCCCCGACATGGAAGATGCGATCGTCAGCGGAATCGCCCACAAGAGCGACGAGGCCAAGGTCACGATCTCGGGCGTGGAGGACCAGCCGGGCATCGCGGCCACGATCATGACCGCGCTCGGCGACGCGAGCGTCAACGTCGACACCATCATCCAGAACGTCGGTGGCGGCGGCGTCGCCGACATGTCGTTCACCGTGCCGCTCAACGAGCTGCCGGCGGCGCTCGAGGCCGTCGAGGGCGTCGAGGGCCTGGGCTACCGGGAGCTGACCTCCGACGATCAGATCGGCAAGGTGACCCTTGTCGGGGCCGGCATGCGCTCCAACCCGGGCGTGGCGGCCACCATGTTCCGCACGCTCGCGGCCGAGGGCATCAACATCCAGATGATCGACACGTCGACGATCCGGATCACGGTGGTGATCGACCGGCGCGAGGTGGAGCGCGCCGTCCGCGCACTGCACGAGGCCTTCGGCCTGGCCGGCGAGGCCGCGCGCCGCGCCGATGTTTAGCGTCGCGGTCGTCGGCGCCACCGGCGCCGTGGGCACCACCATGCTCTCGGTGCTCGAGGAGCGGGGCTTCCCGGTGTCCAAGCTCGTCCCGCTCGCCTCGGAGCGCAGCGCGGGGCGCGCGCTCGACTACCTCGGCCAGCCGCGTGAGGTGCGCGAGCTCCGCGACGACTCCTTCGAGGGCGTCGACATCGCCCTCTTCTCGGCGGGCTCGGCGCGCTCGAAGAGCTTCGCGCCCGCGGCGGTGGAGGCCGGCGCGGTGGTCATCGACAACTCCTCGGCCTACCGCATGGACCCGAAGGTCCCCCTGGTGGTGCCCGAGGTGAACGAGGCCGCCCTGGAGGGGCACATGGGCATCGTGGCCAACCCCAACTGCGTCGCGGCTCCCTTGGTGGTGGCGCTGAAGCCGCTGGCCGAGGCGGCCGGCCTGGAGCGGGTCGTGATCTCGAGCTACCAGGCCGTCAGCGGCACCGGGGCCGCGGCCGTCGACGAGCTGCGCTCCCAGACGGCCGGCTACCTGAGCGAGGACGAGCCCGCGCCGGACGTCTACCCGCACCCCATCGCCTTCAACGCGATCCCCCACATCGACGTGTTCGACGAGTCCGGGTACACCGGCGAGGAGCGCAAGGTGCGCGACGAGACGCGCAAGATGCTCGGCATGCCCGATCTGCGCCTCAGCGCCACGTGTGTGCGGGTGCCCGTGATGCACTCGCACTCCGAGGCCGTCCACATCGAGACCGTCGACCCCCTGTCGGCCGACGAGGCCCGCAGCCTGCTGATGGGGGCGCCGGGCGTCGTGCTGGTCGACGAGCCGGCGCTGAACAGCTATCCGCTGCCGCGGGACGCGGCCGGGCGCGACGACGTCATGGTGGGGCGGATCCGCGACGACGACTCGCACCCGCGCGGGCTGGCGATGTGGATCGTGGCCGACAATCTGCGCAAGGGCGCGGCCTCGAACGCCGTTCAGATCGCCGAGTCGCTCGTGACGAAGGGCTGGCTCTAGCGGCGGCGACCGCCGCCGGGCGTCAGGAGGCGGTCGCCTCCGGGCCGAGCAGCCCTCCGCCGCCCGGCGTGGGGATGTCGGGGAAGCGCAGGTCCGCCTCCGAGAACGGCACCGCCTCGCGGCCTGCCGGGATCAGGCGCCGGCTGCGGGGCGCGCCCTCCTCGGCCGCGCGGCGGCACTCCTCGCAGGCCGCCACCGGCTCGGGGGAATCGGCGACCGCCGCCGGGCCGACACTGGGCCCGTGCGCGGGGTCCACGCCGCAGAGCCCCGCGAAGGGGTCGTCCGCGGGCAGGTCGACGCCGATGATCTCGCCGGCCGCCGCGACCTCGCCGAGCCCCGTGCGCAGATCGAGCAGCACCCGGTCGATCGCCTGGACGTCCGTGGCCCCCTTCAGGCGCGTCGCGCCGTCGGCGTAGGCGGCCAGCCCTCCCTGGATG
>JARFPS010000212.1 GCA_029288175.1 Miltoncostaea sp.
CGGGTGCACGTTGACCTGAACATCGGGATTGAGGGCCTCGATGGCCGTCTTCGCCGACTCGCCCTTCAGCTCGCCCAGGCGATCCGTGGTGTGGATGATCTGGCGCTGCAGGTTGCTCGCATCGACCACGTCGTCGTCCACGATCCCCAGCGTGCCGACCCCGGCCGCGGCCAGGTACAGCGCCGACGGCGAGCCGAGCCCGCCCGCGCCGATCAGCAGCGCCTTGCTCTCGAGCAGCTTGATCTGCCCCGCCTCCCCGACCTCGGGGATCGAGATGTGGCGGGCGTAGCGGCTGCGCTGCGCGGGCGTCAGGGTCTGCGGGACGTCGTAGTCGTGCCCGTTGTGCTTCCAGCGCGTGAAGCCGCCCTGGAGGCTCACCACGTTCTCGAATCCCATCTGCTGCAGGGTCAGCCCGGCGAGCAGCGATCGGTTGCCGGCGGCGCAGACCAGCACGACCTCCTGATGGACGGCGGCCTCGCCGGCGATGCGGCTCTCGAGGAATCCGCGCGGCACGTGCACGGAACCCGGCACGTGGCCCTCGTCCCACTCGCTCTGCTCCCGGACGTCCACGATGACCGGCGCGTTGCCGTCGGCGAGTCGCGCCGACAGCTGCGCGGCGTCGACCTCGCGCACCTGCTCGCGCGCCGACGCGAGGAGATCCGAATACGTGCGCGCCATGCTGCCCTCTCCGATGTCGTCAGGCCGGAAACAGTGATTCTACCCAGGGATTCTCGTCTTTTGCCCGCGCGGGGCGGCCCCCGAGACCACTACGATGCGTTAATGGATGCCGAGGGCGGCACCGAGGCGGGCGGAGGGCGGCTCGCCAAGAGCGACTTCCTCAACGTCGACGGCCGTGTGCGGTGCCTCACCCCCGACTGCTGGGGCGACCTCGTGCTCATGCCCACGGGCCGCATCGACGAGGAGGGCATCCCCGGCTTCCAGCCCTATACGGCGTGCCCGCTCTGCATGGCCTCCTTCGAGATCGAGCAGGACATCGACGACCGCGAGCTCTACCTGCGGGTGTCGTGGTTGCGCGCGAATCCCGACGCCCCCGACGGCGTGTCGCCCGAGGCCGACCGGAAGGAGGGTCGGTGACGACCGCCGGCGGCTCGCGCCCGGTCGGCGCCCTCTGGTCCCGGACCCGGCTGGTGGCGCGTTATCTCACGGCCGTCGTGCTCGCCACGCTTGCCGGCGGCGTGGTGTGGCTCACCACGCTGACGGTCTTCAAGGAGGCCGGCTTCGAGGAGGTCGACTTCGCGCGCGAGCTGGCGCTCGGGCTGGGCGCGGAGGGCAGCCGCCAGGCCGTCGGGGTCGCCGGGCTTGCGGCCACGCTGATCGGCTTCCTGGGTGTCACCCTGGTTCAGGCCGCCGCCGTGGAGCCGCTCCTGGCGCGCCGCGGGGCGTCCGCCGAGGACCCGCCCCCGCATCTGCCGCGCTACGGGCCGGCGGTGCTGCTCACGTTGGGCCTCACGGGCTTCGTGGCGGCGCCCATCATCGGCATCGGGGTCCTGGGCCTCGGCGAGAGCACCTCGACCACGGTGGCCTTCGTCGTGGGCTCCCTCGCGGCCGGCATCTCCCTCGTGCGGGTGTACACGCTGGTCGTCTCACCGCGGTGGTGGGAAGAGAAGGACCAGGGCGTGGAGCACGCCTTCGCCGAGCGCCGGGAGCGCGGGCTACTCGAATTCCCCGAACAGGGGCGCGAAGAGGGCGGCGAAGGCCCCGGGCGTGAGGCCGGCCCGCGAGGGCGCTAGCGTCCGCGCCAGTTCGTCCAGGTCCGCGAACTCGGCGTCCGGCGCCACGGCGGCATCGAGCGCGTCCAGGTCCACGCCGCGGCCCAGGCGGCGGGCCACCGCGCGCACGTCGTCGCCTGAGATCGCCCGCCCTCCCGGCATGCCGCCACCGTAGGGCATGAGCGTCCCGTCCACGCCCGCAGCCGCGCGGCCGCGTCTCGATCGCCGAGGCCTCACCGACTTGGCGGCGGGCCATTTCGTCATCGACGCCTGCGTCGGCGCCGTGCCGGCCGTCATTCCCGTGTTCGTGACGCTCTACGCGCTGTCGGACCTGGAGGCCTCGCTCATCCTGGCGGCCTCCCTGGTCGTCAGCTCCGCCACCCAGCCGCTGTTCGGCCTGCTGGCCGACCGGAGCACCATGCCCGCGTTCGTGTGGGGCGGCGTCGCCCTGGCCGCGATCGGCTTCGCGCTGTCGGGCGTGGGGGGCTCCTACCTCGGCGTGATCGCGCTGATCGTGGTGTCGGGGGTCGGCGTGGCGGCGTTCCACCCGGAGGCCGCGCGCGTGTCCAACCAGATCGCGGGTGACCAGAAGGCCACCGGCCTCGCCTGGTTCATGGTGGGTGGCAACGCCGGCTTCGCCGCCGGGCCGCTGCTGGCTGCGGCCTTCATCCCGTTGCTCGACGAGCGCGCGACGCTCGTCTTCCTGGTACTCGGGGCCGCCGTGTCGGGATGGCTCTGGTTCGAGCGCCGCCTCCTGGCGGTGCCGGTGCCGGTGCGCGATCCGGACCGGCCGCGCGGCGGCGGCGGACTCTCGCATGTCCCCGGGGTGACACTGCTGCTGATCGTGACCAGCCTGCGCACGTGGGCCCAGTTCGGCCTTCTGGCGCTCGCCCCGCTGTACCTGGTCAGCGAGCGCGGGTTCTCGGACGCCGCGGCCGGCTTCAGCGTCTTCTACTTCGCGTTCGCCGGCGCGGCGGGGACGATCGTGGGCGCGTTCATCGCCGACCGCGTGGGCGGACGCCGGATGCTGATGTGGACGATGCCCCTGGCG
>JARFPS010000213.1 GCA_029288175.1 Miltoncostaea sp.
GTATAAGAGACAGGCGCCATGGCGGGCCGCACCGCCGCCCTGACGCGCTTCGCGCGTCGCGAGCGCTTCGACCTGGCGGTCGCCCACGGCAGCACCGATCAGCCCCCGGCGGCGCGGGCGGCCGGAACGCCCCAGGTGACGATGTTCGACTACGAGTACGCGGCCGGGATGCACCACCTGAACGGCCGGCTCGCGACGCGCGTGCTCGTGCCCGCCGCCATCCCCGAGGGTGCCTTGGCGCCGTACGGGATGCGCCCGCCCCGCCTGGTCCGCTACCGCGGGCTGAAGGAGGAGTACTACCTCCGGGATCACGACCTCGACGTGGCGGGCGTGCGGGGGGAACTGGGGCTGGACCCCGGACTCATCACCGCCGTCGTGCGCCCTCCGCCCGAGGTGACGCTCTACCACCGGGGACTGTCGACGGATCTCTTCGCGTCGACGCTTCAACGGCTGATCGATGAGCGGGAGCGCGTGCAGACGGTGGTGCTTCCGCGCACCGCGGAGCAGCGCGCGGAGCTGGAGGGGCGCCCGGTGATCGTGCCGGGGCGGCCGGTGGACGGGCCCAGCCTGGTGGCGGCGGCCGACCTGGTGGTGAGCGCGGGGGGCACCATGAACCGCGAGGCCGCGGCGCTGGGGGTGCCGGCCTACACGCCCTTCGCCGGGCGTCTCGGGGCCGTCGATACCCGGCTGATCGCCGAGGGCAGAATGGTGCGCCTCGGCGACCCCGGCGATCTCGCGATCGAGGCGCGGAGCGCCGGGGAGAGCCCTTCGCTCCGCGATCCGGAGCACCTGGTGGATCTGATTCTCGGCGTCGCGGGCACTAGAGTGAGCGGCTCGTGAGCCACACGTCGTCCCTCAGGAACCTCGTTCCCACCTGGCGCTCGGTGGCCCACCGCCTGGGGCAGGTGGCGGTGGACGCGGCGCTCATCGCCGCGGCCTACTGGCTCGCCTATCAGGCGCGATTCGACGGCGAGGTGCCCGGCCGCTTCGAGAAGACCTTCGCCGCGACGGTCGGCATCGTCATCGGGCTGAAGCTGATCGTCTTCGTGGCGGCGCGCTTCTACACCAAGTGGTGGCGTTTCACGGGCGTGCGGGACCTGCAGGCCATCGTCCTCGCGGTGATCGGCTCCAGCCTGCTCGTGACGGCCGTGCTCTCGCAGTGGCGTCCCGACGACGTGGCCGCGGTCCCCCGCGGGGTCCTGGTCATCGACCTCGTCCTGACCCTGGTGCTCATCGGGGGCGCGCGGTTCGTCGTGCGGAGCGTGGTGGAGCGCCCCCCGCGCTCTCAGCTGATCCGCCCCGGGCGCGAGGTGCTGATCGTCGGCGCGGGAGACGCCGGGAACGCCCTGCTCCGCGAGATGCAGCGCAACCGCGCACTGGGCTACTCGCCGGTGGGGCTGATCGACGACGATCCGCGCAAGCGACGGTTGCGCGTGCAGGGCACGCGGGTACGCGGTACCCGCGCCGATCTGCCGCGGCTCCTTCGCGAGCTGTCGGTCGACGAGGTGGTCATCGCCATGCCCAGCGCGCCCGGCGCGGTCCGCCAGGAGATCGTCGAGGTCTGCCGGACGGCCGGGGTGCCGTGCTCCACCCTGCCCGGCCTCCCGGAGTTGATCGGGGGCGGCGTCACGGTGGGCAAGCTGCGCGAGGTCCGCGTGGAGGACGTGCTCGGCCGGGCTCCGGTCGAGATCGACTTCGCGCGCGTCTCGCGCTATCTCAACGGCAAGGTCGTGCTGGTCACCGGCGCGGGCGGCTCCATCGGCCGCGAGCTGTGCCGGCAGGTCGCCGCCGTGGGCTCCAAGTCGCTGATCATGCTGGACCATGCCGAGAACAACCTCTTCGAGATCGACATGGAGCTGAGGGAGCGGGGGCACAGCAACCTCGTCCCGGTCATCGCCGACTGCAAGGACGACGTCGGGATGCAGCGGGTGTTCGAGGCCCACCGCCCCGACGTCGTCTTCCACGCGGCGGCCTACAAGCACGTCCCCATGATGGAGCTGAACCCGGTGCAGGCGGTGGCCAACAACGCGCTGGCGACCTCGGTGCTCGCGTCGCTGTGCGAGCGGTTCGGGGTGGCGCGCATGTGCCTGATCAGCACCGACAAGGCGGTCGAGCCGAAGACGGTCATGGGCGCCTCGAAGGCGCTCGCCGAGCGGGTCATCGAATCCCACGCGGACGGGCCCACGCGCTTCGCGGCCGTGCGCTTCGGAAACGTCCTGGGCAGCTCGGGGTCGGTGCTGCCGATCTTCCGCCGCCAGATCGCCCAGGGTGGGCCGGTGACCGTCACCCACCCCGACATGACCCGCTTCTTCATGACCATCCCCGAGGCGGTGCAGCTGGTCATCGAGGCCACGGGCATCGCCGAGGGCGGCGACATCTTCGTGCTCGACATGGGCGAGCCCGTGCGCATCATGGACCTGGCCCAGAAGATGATCGAGCTGTCGGGCCAGACCCCCGGCGACGACATCGCCATCGAGGTGGTCGGCATCCGCCCCGGGGAGAAGCTCCACGAGGAGCTCTTCAACGTCGACGAGGAGGTCCGCCCGACGCGCTACGGCGGCATCATGCGCGCCACGCGGCCGGCGCTCGACCAGCGCGCGTTCCGCCGGGGTCTCGATCAGCTGACGCGCCGGGTGGCCGACGGACGGCCCGAGCCGGTCGACCGTGCGTTGTGGAGCGTGCTGAGATCCGGCAGGGACGAACGCGGCGAGGGCGAAGCCGTGAGCGAAAGCGACCACGTCGAGGAGACGCCACCTTCATGAGCACCACCACTCCGGTGATGGCGCGCAAGCGCCCCCTTCCTCTCGGGACGATCAGGGTCCGCGCGCGCGGCCTCCTGGCCAGCGTCACCCGCTCCTGTCCCGACCACGGCGGGGATTGCGTCTGCGTCGCGCGGCGGCCGGCGGACGGCTGCCTCGTGTACTGGTGCGCGGACGGCGTGCACCACTTCACGCGCTAGCGGGAGCCGTGCCCCGGGCGCGCTCCGCGCCGCCCCGATAGCCTCGCCCGGCCGGACTCCTCGGCCGGGAGCGCTCATCGTGGACACGCAGACGACCGCCGGATGACCTCGGCGTCCCAGAAGCGCCTGACGCTCGTCGCCGCCATCCTCGGCCTGGCGGTGGTGATCATCGACGGCACCGCCGTCGGCGTCGCCCTGCCCGACATCGAGCAAGACCTGGGCGCCACGCTGGCCGACCAGCAGTGGATCGTCAACAGCTACCTGCTGGCGCTCGCCTCGCTCCTGCTGGTCGGGGGCTCGCTCGGCGACATCTTCGGACGCAAGCGCATCTACCTGATGGGCCTGGTCGGCTTCGGGGCCACCTCCCTGCTGTGCGGGCTCGCGCCGAACGTCGAGCTGCTGATCGCCTTCCGGGCCCTCCAGGGCGCGGCGGGCGCCCTGCTCGTCCCCGGCACCCTGGCCATCATCACCGCGGCGTTCGACGCCGACGAGCGGGGGCAGGCGATCGGCCAGTGGGCCGCCTGGTCGGGTCTGGCCGGGGCCCTGGGGCCGATCGTGGGCGGGGCGCTGGTGGACGGGTTCGGGTGGCGCTGGGTCTTCCTGATCAACGTGCCCGTCATCGCCGCCACCGTCGCGCTCACCATGCGCGTCGTGAAGGAGAGCCGCGACCCCACCGCGGATCGGCGCCTGGACGTCCCGGGCGTGGTGCTCGCGGCCCTCGGCCTGGGCGGCGTGACCTACGCGCTCATCGCCTCGCCCGCCGCCGGCTGGGGCGATCCGGTGGTGCTCGCCGCGCTCGCGCTGGGCGTGTCGGGTCTCGTCGCCTTCTTCGTCGCCGAGGCTCGCAGCAGCCACCCCCTGATGCCGTTGCACTTCTTCCGGCAGGGCAACTTCGCCGCCGCCAACGCGGCCACGCTCGCCGTCTACGCGGCGCTGTCGGGGGCCTTCTTCTTCATCCCGATCTTCCTCATCGAGGTGTCCGGCTTCTCCGCGCTCGAGGCCGGGTTCGTGCTCTTCCCGATGACCATCATCATGCTGGTGCTCAGCCCGCGCGCCGGCCGGTGGGGCGACCGCTTCGGGCCGCGCTGGTTCATGGCCGGCGGGCCGGTGGTGGCGGCCGCGGGGCTGCTCCTGCTGGTGCGGCTCGACGAGAACACCGACTACTTCACGGACCTCCTGCCGGCGCTGGTCATCTTCGGCGTGGGCCTGTCCCTCACCGTCGCCCCGCTGACGACCACGGTCATGGGCGCGGTGGAGGCGACCCACGCAGGGGTGGCGAGCGGGATCAACAACATGCTCTCGCGCGTCGCGGGTCTGCTGGGGATCGCGGTGGTGGGCACTCTGCTCGCCACGCGCTTCGAGGCCGGCCTGACGGCCGATGCGCCCGCGGACGCCACGGAGGACGTCCAGGCCGCCTTGGACGACGCCCGCGATCGCCCGCTGGCCGAGCCGGACCTCGAGGGTCTGGACGCGACGACGGCGGCTCTCGTCGAGATGATCGTGACCGACGCCAGCGTGTCGGCCTTCCGCGTGGCGATCCTCGCCGCCGCGGGTCTCGCGCTGCTCGGTGGGATCATCTCGGCCATCTGGATCCGCAACCCGCAACCGGCGGACACGGAGGTGCGCGAAGCTTGCGAGGCATGCTCGCGCACCGGTGTCGTGCCGGTGCGCCCGACCACTCTGACGAAGGAGGCCCCATGACCGCACCCGCCGAGCTGTTCGACCTCTCGGGCAGGACCGCCATCGTGACCGGCGCTTCCGCGGGTCTCGGTGTCGCCTTCGCCCGCGGCCTGGCCGACGCGGGCGCGAACGTCGTGCTCGCGGCCCGTCGCAAGGACCGCCTCGACGAAGTGGCCGCGGGGCTCCGCGCGGACGGGGCGGCCGTCGAGACCGTCGCGTGCGACGTCACCGACACCGACTCGACCGACGCGGCGGTGGCCGCGGCGGTCGACGCGTTCGGCGGGCTCGACGTGGTGGTGGCCAACGCCGGGGTGGTCGCGGAGGGGGGCGCGATGCCGGAGCGCATGAGGCCGGAGCTGTTCGCCCGCTCGCTCGAGACCAACGTGGTGGGGACCTTCAACACCTGCCAGTCCGCGGCGAAGCACATGCTTCTGCACGGCGGCGGCTCGATGATCACGCTGGGGTCGGTCGCCGGGATCGCCGGCCACTTCAACTCCCCGGCCGGCTACTCGTCGTCCAAGGCCGCCGTCATCAACCTCACGAAGGCGCTCGCGGTCCACTGGGCGGACCGCGGGATCCGCGTCAACGCGATCGCGCCCGGCTGGTTCCGCACCGAGATGACCGAGCGCGTCTTGGACATCCCGGCTTGGAAGCAGCGCTGCGAGGACACCACGGCGCTCCGGCGCCTGGGGGATCCCGACGAGCTGGTGGGCGCCCTTCTGCTGCTGGCCTCCGATGCCGGCAGGTACATGACCGGCGCCGTCATCAACGTCGACGGTGGCATGTCCGCGTCCATCGGGGCGCCGCCCTACACCGAGGAGCTGTACGCGGTCCATGCGGCCATCCCCGACGGGACCGGCCGGCGGATCATCCCGGGGGCGGAGTAGCTCTCCGTTGGACCTGCGCCACCTCCGGACCTTCCGGGCCGTCGTCGACCGGTCCTCGTTCTCGCAGGCCGCGGAGGCCCTCGAGATCTCCCAGCCGGCCGTCTCGGGCCAGATCCGCTCGCTCGAGAAGGAGCTCGGGCTGAAGCTCCTGGACCGCGGGGGCCGCCGCCTCGCCACCACCGAGGCCGGCGCCGTGCTCTACGAGCACGCCGGGCGCGTGCTGGCCGCCGAGGCCGCCCTGGAGAGAGCCCTTGCCGAGGTGGGCGACGGCGTGTCCGGGCGGTTGATGCTCGGCGCCTCCACCGGTCCCGGCGAGCTCCTGGCGCCCCGCCTGCTGGGCGACTTCGCCGAGGCCCATCCGGAGGTCGAGCTCCACCTGGCGGTCTACGACAGCCGCACCGTGTGCGAGCGCGTGCTCGACGACGAGCTGGAGCTGGGCTTCGTCGGCGCCGCGGGGGCCATGCGGGGCTTGTCGGTGGAGCCGTTCGTGCGCGACGAGCTGGTGGTCATCACCCCGCCCGGGCACCCCCTCTCCGAGCGTGGGTCCGTGAGCCTTCAGGAGCTCGCGGCCGAGCCGATGCTGATGCAGCAGCGGGGCTCGGGGGTGCGCGCGGTACTCGAGGACGCGATGCGCGCGGCCGGCCTGCGCGACCGCGATCTCACCATCGCGATGGAGCTCGGCCTCCAGCAGTCGGTCAAGGCCGCCGTGCTCGACGGCATCGGCATCACGGTCATCTCGCGCCTCGCCGTCGAGCGAGAGGTCGCCGACGGCCGCCTGCGGGCGGTGCCCCTGGCCGGGCCCGGTCTGGCACGCGACTTCTCGCTGGTCCGCGCGTCCCGGCACACACCCTCGCGCGCGGCGGAGGCCTTCCTCGCCTTCGCCCGCAAGCGGGCGGCCGGGCGCCGTTAGGCGGTCGGCGCCCGGAGGACGGAGTTGCCGGAGTGGGCGGGGTTCCCGTCGCCCGGCTCCACCGACACGTCGATGAAGGCGAACTGCTCCGGAGGCACCGGCAGCGGCACCTGGACGCTTGCCGCGCCCGACTCGCCGACGCGGAAGGACCCCAGCGAGACGAGATCGTCGGGACTGTTCAGCAGCCACAGCTCGTAGCGGTCGCCCCCCTGGCTCGCGGGCAGGCCCGACACGTCGACCTCCAGACGGTCGCCGCCGACGGGCGTCGCGTTGCCCACGGCCTGCTGCGAGTCGCTCACCAGCGAGGCGAGGGCGATGGTCTCGCCGCGGGACGGATCGTCGTCACCCGACGAGACGGTGCCGATGCCGAAGCCGATCGCCAGCAGCGCGAGCGCACCCGCGCCCGCCGCGGCGATCGCCGGAAAGCCGAACCTCAGCGGGCTCAGCCCGAGGCGCTCCAGCAGAGACCTCTTGTCCCCGGTCGGGAGCTTCAGAGGGGGCGCCGGGGGTGGATCCCAGGCCTCCTCCGGAAGGTCCTCGAGCGCCGTGACCACGGTGCCCAGCTCCTCGACCTCGCGGCGGAACTCGGGGTCGTCGCGCATCAGGCGCTCTGCCTCCGCGCGCTGTTCGTCGCGCAGCTCTCCCAGCGCGACGTCGATCGGCTCGAGGGTGTCGCTCATGCTGCCTCCTCGCTCAGCATCATGACGCGCATGCTCTTCATTGCGGAGGCCATCCGCATCTTCACGGTGCCCAGCGGAGTGCCGGTGGCGTCGGCGATCTTGCTCTGGCTCCAGCCGGCCTGAAACCTCATCCGCAGGAGCGCGGCCTCGTCGGCCGGCAGCCGGTCCAGGAACGCGGCGACGCGCCAGCGCTCGTGAAGGTCGTCGGCCACTGTGGTGAGGTCCTCCCCTTCGGGAACCGTCTCGCTCGGCTCGGGGACGCGCTTGCGGAGGTGGTCGATCGCACGGCTCTTGGCCATGGTCATGATCCAGGCCTCCGCGGTCCCTCGCGACGGATCGTAGCTCCGGCCGCGGCGCCAGGCCTCGGCGAACACCTCTTGGAGCACGTCCTCGGCCGCTCCGCGGTCGCGCAGCACGGCCACGAGGTACCCGAGCACCCGCGACGAGAGCTCCCGATACAGCTCCTCAACCGCGCGCGGATCGCGGCGTCGCAGTCGCTCGGCCAGCTCTCCGGAGCGGGCTCGGTCTTCGGCGTCAGCGGCCGAAGTCACAGAAAGCGCAGAACCCGTGTTGTGAGCATGTGCAAGGTGCATACCACAGCGAAGTACGAACCGACGGGCCGAATCGGTTGTCGCATGCGCGGTCGCCCCGGATCTCCGAACCACGCGCACCGGGCCGCCAACCGATTCCGGGACATCACTCGGAGAGAGGGTGAGAACGCAGACTTCATTCGGAGGACAAAGTGACTGTTTCCACTCGCATGCGGCGCACCGGACTCGGCGGCGTCGCCCTCGCCGCGGCAGCGACCGCCGCGCTTGCCGCCGCCCCGATGGGCGCCGCCCAGGCCAACACCGTCGAGCTGAGCGGTGGAGAGACGCGGCTGCACCTGAACGCCGGCACCGCCGCCGCCCTGTCGGGCGCCGGAGTGTCCGTGGCGCCGATCGGCCCCTCGACGGCGAACGGGACGCGCGTGAACTTCCCGATCACCGGCGGCGACATCAACCCCTCGACCGCCGCGGGGACCATCACCCACTCGGGCGGCCTCCGCTTCTCCGCCGGTGGAACGACCGTCAACCTCCGGAACTTCGCGGTCAACACCCGGAACGCCGGTCTGACCGCCCAGGTCGGCGGCGCCCGCGCGCGCATCATCGACCTCGACGTCCGCAACGCCGCGGTCATCCGTCGCGGGCCCGGCAAGGTCAACACCTGGCTGGTCCGCGTCAACGCGAACCTGTCGGCGACCGGCGCGGCCGCTCTGAATCAGGCCTTCGACACGAACCTGTTCCAGCGGGGCACGCCGATCGGGCGCGTCGACGTGCGCTCCACGCCGGGCGAGCTGCTGCTGCGCGGTGGCCAGACCACCCTGCAGGTGAGCCCGACGACCGCCGGGGCGCTGACCTCGCTCGGCGTCGCGGCCGGCCCGGTGGCGCCGGCGACGGCCGGATCGGCCGGCTTGGCCTTCCCGGTGAGCGCCGGCAAGGTCGCGCGCCAGGGCTTCGCGGGTCGCATCGACCACACCGGTGGGATCAACCTCAGCGCCGGCGCGACCAGCGTCGACCTGACGCGGTTCCAGATCAACGTCGACAGGGCCCCGGACCTGACCGGCCTGGCCGGCGGAAACCGCCTGTCGATCCTGAACCTCGACCTCTCGAACTCGAAGGTCGGGGTCTCGAACCGCAACCTGGTCATCACCAACGTCGCCTCGACGCTGACCGGCCCGGCCGCGTCCGCGCTGAACGGAGCCTTCTCGGTGACGGCCTTCCAGGGCGGCCTCGACTTCGGGACCGCGCGCGTGCAGGCCAAGGTCCGCTGATCGCCCCCTCCATGGGCCGCCCCTCGGGGCGGCCCATGGGGTCTCAGCCCGATCGGTCGGAGGCTCCGGCCGATCCCGCCCCGAGGGCGGCGACGGCGCGCGTCAGGATGTCGGTAAGCCCGGCGTCGAGACGAAGGTCCGCATCGTCGTCGCCCCTCGTGGGCCCCCGGTTCACGATCGCGACCGGCGTCCCGTTCCTGCGAGCGCGCAGGACGAATCGATAGCCGGACATCACGGTCAGCGACGAGCCCAGCACGAGCAGTGCGGATGCCGCATCGACCATGGCGAAGCTCCGATCGACGCGATCGCGGGGCACCTGCTCGCCGAAGAAGACCACGTCGGGCTTCAGCACGCCGCCGCAGGCGAGGCAGTCGGCCATGACGAAACCGTCCACGACCTCGTCCGCGAGATGGGCGTCGCCGTCCGGGGCCGCGTGGGGCGAGGGCCCCTCCAGGCCGGGGTTGAGCTCGTCGAGCCGCTCGGCGACGCGGGCGCGGGCCTCGTGGGCGCCGCAGTCGAGGCAGACGGTACCGCCGAGGTCACCGTGGAGCTCGATCGCCTCTGCGCTGCCCGCCGCGCGATGCAGGCCGTCGACGTTCTGGGTGATCACACCGGACACCCAGCCGCCCCGCTCGAGCGCGGCCAGGGCGCGATGGGCCGGGTTGGGGGACGCGCCCGCGACGCGTCGCCAGCCGACGTGCCCGCGGGCCCAATGCCGCCGTCGCGCCTCGGCGTCGGCGACGAACTCCCCGTAGGTCATCGGCGTGTGACCGTGACGGAGGGCGCCGTCCGGGCCCCGGTAGTCGGGGATCCCGGAGTCGGTGGACATGCCCGCGCCGGTCAGCGCCACCACCCCGCCCGCTCTGAGCAGGCGCACCAGCCGGTCCGTCCCATCGTCCATCCACGACGAGGCTACGCAGCCATGGCGGGTGGCGCCCGCGGATCGGGGCCCGTCGGCCTCGGTAGCATCGGCCCGTGACCCGGCCGAGCGGACCCCGATCCTGCGACGTGCTCGTCGTGGGCTCCGGCGGCGCGGGCATGAGCGCGGCGCTGGCCGCCGAGGGGCGGGGGGCCCGGGTGATGCTGGCGACCAAGTCCGCTCTGGGGGCGAGCAACACCGGACGCGCCCAGGGCGGCATCCAGGCGGCCGTCGGCGACGACGACTCGGTCGAGTCGCATTTCGCCGACACCTTCGCGGCCGGGCACGAGGACGGCGATCCCGCCTTGGTCCGGGCGCTCACCGAGGGCGGGCCCGAGGCGATCGCCTGGCTCTCGGAGCTGGGGGTGGGGTTCACCCGCGACGCGGGGCGGCTGCGGATCCTGCGCTGCGGGGGCGCCAGTCGGAAGCGGCTGCTGCAGGCCGGCGAGCGCACGGGCGCCGACATGGTCCAGGCGCTCCGCGCGGCGATCCGGAGCAGCTCCGTCGAGGTCGCCGAGCGCTCGCCGCTTCTCGATCTGGAGCCCGCCGACCACGGCTGGCGCGCGACGCTCGGGCGGCGCGATGGCGAGGCCGAGACGGTCCGGGCCGGGGCGGTCGTGCTGGCGGCGGGCGGCGGCCTGCGTGGCGAGGCGGAGCGGCTCGGCGTGGGCAGCACCAACCACCCCGACGCCACGCCCGAGGTGCTCGAGCTGGCG
>JARFPS010000231.1 GCA_029288175.1 Miltoncostaea sp.
ACCTCCTCGGCCACCACGGCGAAGCCCTTCCCCTGGTCGCCGGCCCGCGCCGCCTCGATGGATGCGTTCAGCGAGAGGAGGTTGGTCTGATCGGCGATCTCGGAGATCGTGTCCACCACGGTGCCGATCTCTCCGGAGCGGGCTGACAGGTCGTCGACCGCGGCGCCGAGCCGCTCGGCGCTCTCGCGCGCGACCGCCATCGCCTCGGCGATCTCCTCGGAGGCGCGGATGCCCTGGTCGGACACGTCCAGGGCCGACCCGGCCGTCGTCGCGGCCACCTCGCTGGAGGCGGCCATCTGCTCCGAGGCCGTCGTCACGTCGCCCGCCGCCGAGGAGACGTCGCTGAAGACGTCGCCCATGATCGAGCGCAGACCGTCGGCCATGTCGCGGAACGCGCGCCCGAAGGCGTCCTGGTCGGAGCGGAGGCTCACCTCGCCGGTCAGGTCGCCCTCGGCGATGCGCCCCGCGGCGTTCGCCATCTCGCCCAGGTAGCCCTGCATCTCGGTGAACGCGGTGCCGAGCTCGTCGCGTGCGCCGGCCGCCTCGACGCGACCGCCGACGTCACCGCGCGCGATGGCCTGAGCGGAGTCCGCCATGCGTCGCAGGTAGAGCGTCATCTCGGAGAACGAGCGCCCCAGCGCGTCCCGCTCGCTCCGGGGAACCACCTCTCCCCCAAGGTCGCCCTCGGAGATGCGGCTGGCCGCCGCGCTCATCTCGCGCAGGTACTGCTGCATCTGAGAGTACGCGTGGGCCACCTCCCCGTAGTCGTCGTGGAAGTCGACGTCGAGCTCGCGGCTGACATCGCCGGACGCGATCGCCATGAGGCCCTCCTGCACGTCGAGCAGCGCCGTCTTCGCGCGGTGCTCGGCGACGTTCAGGCCCTGGATCTCGTGATCCTCGGGCACGCGGATGCCGACCCACCGGTCGATGAGCTTGAACACCGCGAACGCCATGCCGAAGGCCCAGCAGAAGGCGATCGTCACCCCGATGGCCTGGACGCCGATCTGCTCCAGGCGGCTGCCGGCGACGAGGGCGTCCCCGGCCGCGAAGATGCCGACCGCCACGGTGCCCCACGCGCCGGCGACGCCGTGCACCGACACCGCCCCGATGACGTCGTCGAGCTTGAGCGTCCTCTCCACGAAGCGCAGGGACGGGACCACGATCAGCCCACCGACGACCCCGATGACCATGGCGGCCTGAGGCGTCACGAAGGCGACTCCTGCGGTGATGGCCACCAGCCCGGCCAGCGCCCCGTTGAGGAAGTCCTCGATGACCAGGTGGCGGTTGATCACCCAGGTGACCCCGCCCGCGGCCATTGCCCCGAACGAGGCCGCGATGTGGGTGTTGAGCGCCAGCAGCCCGATGTCGGCCGTCAACGCCCCGGTCGACCCGGCGTTGAACCCGAACCAGCCGAACCACAGGATGAGCACACCGAGCGCGGCGAGCACGAGGTTGCTGGACTGGAACTTCCGCACCTCGCCGTTCGGGCCGTACTTGCCGAGCCGCGGACCGAGCACGATCAGACCCGCCAGCGCGACCCACGCGCCGACCGAGTGCACCACGGTCGAGCCCGCGAAATCGAGGAACCCGAGCTCGATGAGCCAGGTGGTCTGCTCGGAGTCGAACAGGTTGCCCCACGCCCAGTGGCCGAACACCGGGTAGATGAGAGCCGACACCACGACGGTGACGAGCAGGTAGCCGACGAACCGCATCCGCTCGGCCAGGGCCCCGGACACGCTCGTCGCCGCGGTTCCGACGAACATCATCTGGAACAGAACGAAGGCCCAGGCCGCGGGGTTCCCCTCGGCGATGCCCTCCAGGAACCAGCCGCCCGCCCCGAGGACGCCACCGCTTGTGGGGCCGAACATGAGGGCGAAGCCGACGATCGTGAAGGCGACCCCGGCGATGGCGAGGTCGGCGAAGTTCTTCGCGGCGACGTTGATGGAGTTCTTCGTGCGCGAGTAGCCGGACTCCAGGCACAGGAATCCCGCCTGCATCAGAAAGACGAGTGCCGCACCGATGAACAGCCATTGGATGTCGAGTTCCGACCGGAGCTCGGCCACCATGGTTCCCCCCCTTGATCGCCCCGGCGGGGGGATCGGCGCCGGCTTCACGAGCCTTGAGGGGCCTCGCGGCCCGGACGGTCGAACGGTCCGGTATCCGCTACTCAGCGCCGCATGACATGGGCCGATCGCCGGGAAGCCCACCCCGGCGGGCCCGCACGACTAGTCCGGGATCTGCTCCCAGATGAGCTGACCGACGTCGATCACGAAGCTGACCGCGTGGCCGTGCACCTCACGCGGGCCACCGCCGGTCTCGGGGCGGATCTCGCCGGTGCCCACGAAGATCACATCGTTCATCCACGAATAGCGCTCGTCCGGACTCGTATGGGTGCCCGAGACCACGATCTGGCGGCGCCCCTCCGGATAGGGGCGCGCGTAGCCGCGCAGGTCGAAGAGGATGTGGGCGCCGTCGTCCGTCTCGATGGCCCCCTGGAAGTTGGGCAGCGCATTGCCGTCGATGCGCGCCACCGGGTGGTTGGCGCCGCGCACCCGGCCGACGACCTCGCCCTCGGCGCGGCCCTCGGCAATGAAGTAGTAGTGGCCCTCGGAGCCGCGGGAGCCCTCGATGACGCCGCCCCAGCTCTCGGGATAGGCGAACGTCATGCGGTAAATGGGCTCGACCCTCACGCCTCGGCCCTCGGGGGACGGCCGTCCGCGTCGCAGATCTCGGGGTGCCAGCGCCGCATGTGGTCGCGCATCTGCGGTGGCAGCGCGCCGGCGAGGTTCTGCTC
>JARFPS010000252.1 GCA_029288175.1 Miltoncostaea sp.
ATCCGTTCCGGCTGAGGGAGCCGGACTCGATCCTGGGCCAGACCGGCCCGCAGCCCCTCCCAAACTCCAGCGCAACCGTGTTGGGGGCACAGATCGCCGGCGGCGGGCCGTTTGAGCCCGGGGGCCTGGATCGACTCGTCCGGGTGGGGGGCTCACCGAGTGGGGCGCGGCCCACGGGCGGGGGGCCCCCCCCCCCCTCCTCTCCCGTTCGAGCGACCCGGGGTCGACGGTGAGCCGGATCGACCTGCACCTCCACTCCCGAGCGTCCACCGACACCGGGAGCTGGTTCCTTGAGAAGGCGTTCCTCCCGGAGTCGTTCACCGACCCGGCCGATGCGTACGCCACGGCCAAGAAGCGCGGCATGGACTTCGTCGCGCTGACCGACCACAACACCATCGCGGGAGCGCACGAGATCGCCCACCTCGACGACGTGATCGTCGGCGTCGAGGTGACGGTGGCCTTCCCCGAGGACGGCGTGCCGCTCCACGTCCTGGTCTGGGGCGTCGACGATGCCACCTGGGCCGACCTCGACGCGCTCCGCGGGAACGTCTACGAGATGGTCGACTACCTCCTGGCGGCGTCGCTGCCCCACGCGCTGGCGCACCCCCTGCACCGCGTCGGCGGCCAGCTGACCAGCGCACACCTGGAGCGGTGCCTGCTGCTGTTCGGCATGTGGGAGGGGCGCAACGGCGCACGCCCCGCCGAGGGAAACGAGGCGGCCATGCGCATCGGCCGGGCGGCGAGCCCTCAGCTGATCGAGCGGCTGGCCGAGAAGCACGACGTCGCGCCACGCACCATCGGGCCGCCCGCCTTCACCGGCGGCAGCGACGACCATGGGCTGTTCGACGTCGGGACGACGTGGACCGAGACGCCGCACGCCGCCGGGGGCGCGGAGATGCTCACCCACCTCCGGGCTCGGCGCGTGGAGCCCCACGGCGCTCACGGTTCCGCCGAGAAGCTCGCCCATTCCGTGGGGACCCTGGCCGTCAAGGGATGGATCGAGAACGGCCGGCACGCACTCCCGGGTCAGATGGCCGGGATCGTCTCGGATCTCATCAAGCACCCGGTGGAGCGCGTTCCGCGCGGAGCGGGCGCGCAGACCCCGCCGGCCTTCGGGCGCGAGATCGTCAAGCGCCTTCGCAGCGACCGATCCTGGCGGCGCGGGTTCCGCAGGCTCGGCAGGGCCTCTGAGGGCTGCGAGCGCGACCACGCGCGGCTCCGCGCCGCAAGCGACTGGCTTGCGGGCGAGCTGCTCGACATCGCGGTCGCGGACGGCGCGCTGGACGGCGGTTGGGCACGACGGGCCGAGGCTCTGGTGGGCGCCTTCGGGGTCGTGGCGCCCTATGTCGGCTCCGCGGGCTACCTCCGCCGCGAGGCCGCCTTCGCCCTCCAGGCCGAGGCCGAGATCTTCGGCGCGCCGTCGCCGCCGGCCGCGCCGCGCGCGGTCATGCTCACCGACACCTTCGACGAGCTGAACGGCGTGGCCGGCACCATGCGCCGTTTGGCCGACGATGCGGCGCGCCGGGACGACCCGCCCATCACGGTCCTGGCGACCGGCGACCCGCGCGGCAGCCGTCCGGGCCTGCGGCGCCTCGAGCCCGCCACCCGGCTGCCGCTGCCGATCTACGGCGACGCAGGCTGGACGCTCGGGGTACCGAACCCGCTGGACCTGCTGCGGGCCATCGAGGAGACCGGCGCGACGATCGTGCACGCCGCCACGCCCGGCCCCATGGGCCTGCTCGGCTTGGCCATCGCGCGCTCGCTTGGTCTGCGGTTCGTCGCGACCTACCACACCGAGCTCAGTCGCTACGCGCTGGAGCTGACCGGCGATCGGTTGGCCGCGGCGGTCACCGAGCAGGCCGTCGGATGGTTCTACGACCAGGCGGAGCGCATCTACGTTCCGACCCGCGCGACGGGCGTGGGTCTGATGGAGCGCGGGGTGGACCCCCACCGCCTCTTCGTCTTCGGTCGGGGTATCGATACGGATCTTTTCCACCCCGAGCGCCACTCGCGCTCCATGCGCCGCCGGCTGGGGCCCAGGGGGGCGACGGTGGTGCTCTACGTGGGCCGGTTGTCGCGCGAGAAGGGCCTGGACGTTCTCGCGGAGGCGATGCGGGCGGCCGGGGCCGAGCGGCCGGACCTCTCGCTGGCGCTCGTCGGCGAGGGCCCCTTCCGCGCGGACCTCGCCCACATGCTCCGCGGGGTGCCGCACCGGTTCCTCGGTCCGCTGCGCGGCGAGGAGCTGGCCGCGGCCTACGCGTCGTCCGACATCTTCTGCCTGCCCTCCGAGACCGAGACCTACGGTCAGGTGGTGGCCGAGGCCGGGGCAAGCGGCTTGCCGCCGGTCGTCACCGACGGCGGGGCGGCGTCGGAGCACGTGGTCGACGGGGTCAGCGGCCTCGTCGCCCGCGCCGGCGATGCGGCCGACCTGGCGCTCTGCCTCGCCCGTCTTGCCTCGGATCCGCCGCTGCGCGGCGGTCTCGCAATGGGGGCGTGGGAGGTGGCGCGACGACGCGGCTCCTGGTCGACGGTTTTCGACGACCTGATCGCGGGCTACGGATCGGACGCCGAGTCGTACCGCGCGGCCTCGTCCCGACGGATGAGCAAGGAGACATCATGAGAATCGCCGACGTCGCTCAGTTCGTTTCGCCCACCTCGGGCGGGATCCGCACCTATCTCCGGGCCAAGGCCGAGTGGGCCGGTCGACGGGGCGTGACGCACAGCATCGTGGTCCCACGCGGCCGGCCGGGCAGCGATCGCCTGGGCACGAGCCGCGTGACCTATGTGCGCGGGCACCGGGCCCTTCCCGCATGGGGCTACCGCCTGGCGGTCCGCCCCGCCCCGGTCCTCGAGGCGCTGGTGCGGGCGGCGCCCGACGTCGTCGTCCTGCACGATCCACTCGCGTTCCCCGCATCGGTCATGCGCTGGGCCCGCTCCCGCGACATCCCGGTGATCGCCTTCTGCCACTCCGACCTGCGCCTCGGCGGACACGCCGTTCCCGGCGCCCTTCGCGGCCCGGCCGTCAACGCGTTGGGGCGGCTGCAGCGCCGCGCCCTCGCGGCGGCCGACGCGGTTGTCGTGGCGTCGGAGGCCACGGCCGAGGCGATCGCCGGCGACCTCGACCGCCCGCCGCTGGTCTCGCCCCTGGGCGTCGACACCGAGCCCTTCGCCGCGGCGGGCCCCGACCCGGAGCTGCGTCGGACGTTCGCCGATGGGACGACGCCGCTGGTGGTGCACGTGGGGCGCCTCTCCGCCGACAAGCACGTCGACCTGCTGGTCCCGACCCTCGCGGGACTGCCCGGGGTGGCGATGGTCGTGGCCGGCTCCGGACCGGCCACCCGCTCGCTGCGCCGTGAAGCCCGCCGCCACGGGGTCGCCGACCGCCTGACGTTGCTCGGCCATGTCGCCGACCGCCATGAGCTGGCCCGCCTGGTCGCAACGGCCGACTGCGTGCTGCAGCCCAATCCCGAGGAGCCCTACGGCCTGGCGGCGCTGGAGGCCCTCGCGGCCGGCACACCGGTGGTCGCGCCCCGCGCCGGAGGCGCCGGGGAGGCCCTCGACGGCCGCGGCGCGACGCTGGTGGCGCCCGGCGATGCCGGAGCGCTGGCCGATGGGGTCCTGCGGGCGCTCGGCGGCCCGCCCCCACCCCCGCCCCAAGGTCTCGAGTGGGAGCGCACATTCGCAACCGAGTGGGGTCTGTACACGCAGCTCACCGGCGGCTCCGTGCCGCGCACGGTGATGAACCTCGGTCAGCTCCGCGCGCCGGCCTCGCCGATTCGGGCGGTGATCGGTGCCTGACGGCAACTGCCGTTCCCTCGCTGCCCGTCCTGAGTGGGCCCACGAGTACCGCGCCAAGCTTCGCACCGCCGACGCGGCCGTGGCGGAGCTCGGCGCCCGCAGCCGGGTCTACCTCGGCGGCAACGCCGCCACGCCGCGGGCTCTGGTGAGCGCTCTCGCTCGGCGTGGCACGGAGGTGCGCGGCATGCGGGCCTCGCACGTGTTGCTGCTGGACGACGCGCCGCTGGCGGGTTCGGATGGGACCAGCCAGCTCGAGCACCGGCCGTACTTCGTCGGCCCGGCCGACCGTGATGCGGTCAACGAGGGTCGCGCGGGCTACGTGCCGTGCCACCTCTCGGAGATCCCTCGCATCCTGCGCGAGGACCCTGCGGGCCTCGACGCCGCCCTGCTGATGACATCGCCGCCGGACTCCCACGGGTTCCTCAGCCTCGGGGTGGAGGTGCTCGCCTCGCTCGCCGCGGCCGAGGCCGCGCGGCGCGTGGTGGTCCAGGTCAACGAGCGCATGCCGAGGGTGTTCGGCAACGCGTTCCTGCACGTCTCCGAGGTCGACGCCATCGTCGAGGCCGACCACGATCTCCCCGAGCTGCGCCCCCCGGTCGCCTCGCAGGTCGACCGGGCCATTGCCGAGCACGTCGTCGGTCTGGTGCCGGACCGGGCCACCCTCCAGCTCGGCATCGGCGCCGTGCCCGACACCGTCTGCTCGATGCTCGACGAGCACGGCATCCGGCACCTGGGCATCCACTCCGAGATGATCTCCGACGGCGTGATGCGGGCGGTGCGGCGCGGCGTGGTCACCGGCGCCCACAAGACCCGTCACCGGCGCAAGGTCGTCACCACGTTCGTGCTGGGCACCCGCGAGCTCTACGACTGGGTCCACGAGAACCCGGGCATCGAGGCGCACCCCTGTGACCACACCAACGCGCTCGGGGTGGCGGCGCAGAACGACCGCCTGGTCGCGGTCAACTCGGCGATCTCGGTGGACCTCACCGGCCAGGTCAACGCCGACTCCATCGGGAGCAAGATCTACAGCGGGGTCGGAGGCCAGGTGGATTTCATCCGGGCCGCGGCGAGCTCGCGCGGAGGCGTCCCGATCATCGCGCTGCCCTCGATGGCCCACGGCGGCCGGGTCAGCCGCATCGTGGCCGAGCTGACGCCCGGCGCCGGTGTGGTGACCTCGCGCGCCGACGTGCACCACGTCGTGACCGAGTACGGCGTCGCCCGGATGTTCGGCCGGTCGTTGCCCGAGCGCGCCGAGGCCCTGATCGGGATCGCCCACCCCGACGTGCGCGACGACCTGGCAAACGCGTTCGATGCGCGTTTCAGGAGCCTCGAGGGGGTTGCCCAGCCCGCCTAGAACTGACCGATCGTCGGTAGTGGACGGCCGGGCGGTCGTCCAACATGGCCCGCATGAGACGAACCCACGCCCTTGCAGCGGCTCTGGCCGCGACAGCCGCGGCGGCCCTCGCGCCCGCCGCCTCCGCCATTCCCTTCGGCGCCGACCTGAACCGGCCGGCGAACAACACCTTCGGGTGCGAGACGTCCGGCTTCATCCCGGCGCCGGGCAATCCGAGTCAGCTCATCCTGCTTCCGAGCGGCCAGACGAGCTGCACCTGGACCAACAACGGCCGCCTCGGCGACTTCGCCGGCACGCTCGCCGTGCCGCGAACCGGGACGGTGACGCAGGTCCAGATCAAGACCGGGCCGGTCGTCGGACCGATGCAGGTCGTCTCGTTCAGCACGCTCAACACGTTCCCGATCAACCCGAACAGGCCGCCGGCCTGCTGCCAGATCAAGGGTCGCTCGCGGGTCTTCACGCCCCGGCCGAACGGCATCACGACGATCAACGTCAACCTGCCGGTGGTGACCGAGAGAACCCCGCCGGTGGGGAACATCATTCGGGCCGACGGCATCGGCCTGTCGGTGCTGGCCCCGAACGTGCCGGTGCCCGCTCACAACACCGGCAACTTCGACGCGCTCAGGGGCGCCCCGGTGGGAGGCGTCTGGTACCCGGCGGTGCAGCCCGGCCAGGAGCTTCTGTCGCCCGCAGGCCTCATCGGCTTCCAGGTGCTGATGCGCGCCGAGCTCACGCCCCCGGGCGGACGGCGGCCGGGAGGTACCGGCGATGCCGGCAACTCGGGATCGAGCGGCTCCACGGGATCGGAGAGGTGCGCCGGCGTGCCCGCCACGATCGTGGGGACCAACCGCAGCGAGACGCTCCGCGGCACGCCCCGGCGCGACGTCTTCGTCGCCAAGGGCGGACGGGACCGGATCCTCGGCCTCGGCGGGAACGACATCGCCTGCGGTGGCCCCGGCAACGACATCCTCGTCGGCGGCGGCGGGAACGACGTTCTGATCGGCGAGGCGGGGCGGGATGTCGCGCGGGGCGGCCCCGGCAACGACGTCCTCCGGGGTGGCAGCCAGAACGACCGCCTGTTCGGCAACGGCGGAAACGATCAGCTGTTCGGCAACGCGGGCCGCGACGTCCTGGTGGGGGCGGCGGGCAACGATCGCCTCGACGGTGGCTCCGGCCGCGACCGCAACCTGGGTGGGCCCGGGCGCGACCGCTGCGTCAGGGGCTCCGCGGCGAGCTGCTGATCGGCGTGACGGCGCCGGGCCTCGGGCCCGGCGCCGTGTGACGCCCGCGGTCTAGCCGGTGATCAGGTCGCGCACGCCGGAGCCGTCGCCGCCGACCGTGCGCTCGACGAAGGCCTTGTCGACGTCCGCCACGATGATCTCCTCGGCGTCGTCGTTGACGACCTCGAAGAGTCCCCGGCCCTGCATGCTCTTGGACTGACGCCGGTTGTCCTCGGTCGGCGTGACGTAGTGGATCGAGTCCGTCTTGTACCGGTAGACCAGGAACAGGTGCAGGAGCGTCATGAGCCGCTTGCGGCGCATCGAGGGGTCCGTGTTCTGGTCGCGCACCTGGAGGATGTTCCGGTCGCGCCGGTCCTGAAGCGTCGCGAACAGCACGTCCGCCACGGTCTCGTCGGACTCGTTGAGCACGTTGAGCTCCAGCAGCTCGCCGCCGGCGGTGTGCGGTCGGAGCCGCACGCTCAGCTCGTCGCCCACGCCGTTGTGGGAGGCCCACACCTGGAGCCACTCGGCCAGGACCTTCGGCGGGACCTCGGTCTGGACCAGGTGCTGGCTCTGCGTGGAGCCCTCGCCCATGGCCTTGGTGGTGGCCGTCTGACCCGACGCCGACATGAGCGCGGCGTCGGCGCGCGGACCGCCGACCAGGGTCTGGGGCGTCCGGTAGGGCGACTCCAGCAGCCGGAAGCGACGCTGCAGGCGCGCAAGCGCCAGCATGCCGTCCTCCTGGAGCGCGGCGCTGAACTCCTCCGCGGCCAGGCCGTCGATCTGGTGGCCACCGTAGGTGATGAAGTTGAAGACGAAGCCCATCTTGCCGAGCTCGACGGGGAACTGACGCATCTCCTCGTCGGTCATCCCCGTGGTGTCCCAGTTGAACGACGGCGACAGGTTGTACGCCAGCATCTGGTTCGGGAACTTGGCGTGGATGGCGTCGGCGAACTCCTTGGCGTCGGCCAGGTCCGCGGTCTTGGTCTCCATCCAGAGCAGGTCGGCGAACGGAGCCGCGGCGAGTGACTTGGCCACGGCGTAGGGGATGCCGCCCTTGATCTGGTAGTAGCCCTCCGGCGTCTTGGCCAGCTCGGGATCCCAGACGACCTTCTCGAGCGCCATCTCGCGGATCTTGGCGCGCACCGAGTACCACGAGGCGTCCTTGGCGAACTCGCGCCACTCGTCGACCGACATGGGCAGGTCCACGCCCTCCTCGGCGCGGAACGACATGACCTCGGCCACCGCCTCGCCGATGGTCATCAGGCCTGCGTCGGACTCCCACTGCTTGATGAACGCGTCGCCGGCCTCGTCGAGCACGTCCTCGGCGGTGGCGCCGGCCGCGCCCGAGTAGCGCGCGGCGGCCGCGTCGATGGCGTCGCGCACGCCGCTCTTTTCGAGCCACGCGTCGGCCCCGGCCAGCTCGGCCTCGGACATGTCGTAGAGCAGGTGACCGTTGAGCTCCTCGACGCCCTGGGTGTTCAGACGCCGGGTGAGCGCGAGGAACGCCGCCTTGTAGGACGGCACCGAGCTGTTGGTGGCCCCCAGGACGAACGGCTGGTCGCGCTCGTCGCCCGCGCCGTCCAGAAGGTTCGCCGCCTCGGCGTCGGTCCGCGCCACGATGATGCCGGGCCCGCGCATGATGTCGAGCTGCAGCCGCGCCGCGTTCAGGCGCTTGATCTGCTCATCGCTGGGCACCAGCACCTTGCCGCCCTGGTGGCCGCACTTCTTGGCGCCGGGCTTCTGGTCCTCGATGTGGTAGCCGGGCACGCCCGACTCGACGAAGCGCCGGATGAGGTTGCGGACGTGGGCGTCCCCGCCGTGGCCGGTGTCGGCGTCGGCGATGATGAACGGCCGGAAGTCGACCTCCTCGGTGGCCGCCCGCTGGGCGTCCGTCATGCGCGAGCGCAGGTAGGTCTGGTTGCGGTCGGCGGTGAGGAGGGCCCGGACGAGACCTGCGGCCTCGTCGGGGACCTGGCTCAGCGGGTAGCTGGCGAGGTCGGGCCCGGGGTCCTCGTCCTTGGAGCCCTTGGCCGACGTGGCCCAGCCGCCCAGGTAGATCCCCTTGATGCCGGCGCGCTTCATGGCGACGGCCTGGCCCGGCGAGTACGGCCCGTAGGACGTGATCGACTTGCCGGCGTCGAACATCTCGCGCAGCAGCGCGTAGAAGCCCTCGGCGGCCTCCCGGGCGACCGTGTAGTCGGTCCCTACGGTGCCCTGCTGCTCCACGACCTGGCGCGGCGAGAACAAACGGGTGATCTCTCCGCTGAACCGGTCGCCTGCCATCCAGCCGCGTGTTGCGTCGATCTCTTCCTCGAACGTACCCATGTCCCCCCTCGCGGACCGCTGTCTGCGGATGAAGCCTAAGTCTACGTACCCTCGGCGGAGCCGATGGTACGGAAAACCAGTCCCTCCGCGTCCGGTCGCGAGAGGCCGCGGGAGATCGCCTCGGCAATCGGCTTCTCGGGCTCCCGAGCGGCGAAGGGACGAGCGTCCCTGGGCGGTGGGAGGGGGTCGTCGGGGCGTCGGGAGTCCCAGATCTCGACGATCGCCCCGCCCTCGCGCACGGCGGCGCAGACGTAGCGACCGCCCTCGCTCACGTGCGCCGCGGCGCGGTACCAGCCGCTCTCGGGCTCGACCAGGCCCGCCCGCCGCCGCCTGCCCGCGCGCATCAGGCGGTAGGCGTGCAGCGCGAGGCCCGACGCCGCGATGGCGCAGAAGAAGAGCGCGGCCCCCCACAGGGGCACGCCCACCGAGGCCGGGAGGCCGAGCATGCCCTCCCATCGACGGGCCTCCCCCGCACTGGAGCGGAGTGACCCGTTCCCGGCCCCGGTGACCCGGTGTGATCTCTCGCCCCGGGTCGCGGGGCGCGAGGGCGGCGGGGCACTAGAGTGGGCCTCGGTGGTGACGTGAGCGACGACCCGACTCCGAGCCGGCGCCGACAGCCGCCGCCGCTCGACGACCTGCCCTCCGCGGAGCTCTCGCCCGAGGAGTACCCCAACGAGGTCCCCGAGTCCTCGTTCGGCATCCGCAGCCTCGCCGCGACACGGGTCGCCGGGGCCGCCTTCGCTCTGGTGGTCGCGATCGTCGGGATCGCGCTGATCGTCGGCGCCGACACCCGGGATCTGCCCTGGGGCGCCATCATCGGTGTTCTGGTGCTCATCGCGGCGATCTTCGTCATCGGCCGCCGACGGCAGCTGCCGCCCGAGTGAGGGCGATCCTCCTCACGGCGGCGCTCGGGGCGGCCGCC
>JARFPS010000028.1 GCA_029288175.1 Miltoncostaea sp.
CCGCGCCGGCGTCACCCGATCCCGAGCCGCCGCCGGACCGTGGCCGCCACCGTGCGCGGTGTGGTCCGGCGCCCCTCGTCGTCGGTCTGGGCGATGCCGTACAGCGCCAGCGACATGCCCAGCAGGATCCACAGGGGGCGCTGGAACTGGATGTAGATGAAGGCGGCCGCCACCAGCAGGCCGACGGTGCCCGCGAACAGGGCCCGGGCGAGCGTCTCGCCCTTGACGTTGCCGGCGCGCTCGAAGAGAACGGCCGCGCGGGCCGACGCCATCAACGCGGCCACGACGATGGCGGCGAAGAAGGCGAAGCCCACGACCCCCGTCTCCGCGAGGATGCCGAGGTAGGTGCTGTGGGCGTGGATGCCCTCCAGGATCAGATCGCTTCGCTCGATCTGCGTCGCCTCCTGCAGCTTCAGCGGTGCCAGCTCGGGGAAGTTGCCGAGGCCGATCCCCTGGATCGGGGCGTCTTGCCACAGCCGCCCGGCGATGTTCCAGAGGTCCGACCGTCCGCTTCCGCCGCCCTCGGTCTCGAAGACCCGGTCGCGCTCCTCGGGCGGCGCCGCGAGCAGGAACACCGCGATGGCCACGGCGCCCGCCATGGCCAGCATGCCCAGAATGCGGAAGCGCATGCGCCCGCCGAACGCGGCCCATACCGCGAAGGCCACCGGCAGCGCGATGAACCCCCCACGCGACAGGCTCAGCACGACCCCGGCCACGGCGACCGCCGCGGCGACGCCGAACAGGATGCGGCGACCCTTGGTCGTGGCCGTCCACGCGAGGGCCACGGAGAGGATCGCCACGGGCACGAGCCCGGCCGCGAACTCGTTGGCGCCGATGGACCCTCCGCCGTCGAGCCGCCCCGAGCCCTCGAAGAGGAAGATCGACGCTCCTGCCGCCGCGGCGCCCGCGAGCGCGAGGGCCCCGGTCACGATCGTGAAGCTCCGCAGCGTCCGGATGGCCGTGAAGACGATTCCGAGCAGCACGAAGTTCAGCGCGTAGCGCTGGATGTCGACCCAGACGGGGCCGTCGGTCGTCGCCCACGTGATGCTGGCCAGGCCCCAGACGAGGAACGCCACCATCGCGGCCGTGGCCCAGGGGTGGCGACTGGTCAGGCTCCGGACGGCGTTGCGCCGATCCGGGTCGGTCAGCGTGACGAGCCACCCCAGGGCGAGCACCGCGCCCGCCACCCTGACCATCGATGCGGGTGCCGCCTCCAAGCCGGGCACCGTGGCGAGGAATTGCAGTGCGATGAAGGCCACGACGCCGGCGACCAGGTTGCTGAGCAGAACGGCGACGAACGCGATGCCCAGCACGAAGCCGATCATCAGCACCGGCGCGCGGCTGACCGCGAGGCCCGAAGCGAGCAGCACCAGCACCAGCGCCATCACCGCGGGGAAGGGGAGTCCCCCGAACGCGGGAAGGCGCTCCAGCCGCGCGGCGGCCGTCGTCATCGGCCGACCCGGTTGGACCAGGGGGAGGCGGCCAGGCGGCTGGCCCGCCGGAAGCGCTCCGGGAGACTGCGACGCCGTCGCCTCGCGGGAACCGGCAGCGACCGCACCTCGGCCAGATCCGCATCGCGGAGGACGGCGTCGGCGGCGTGCAGCGTGAGCGTCGCGGCGGCGTCCGCCCCGAGATGATCGTTCAGCAGCAAACGGACCTCGCCGAGGTCGGGTGGGCGCCTGAGGGTATCGTGGGCATCGCTGGCGACGATGTGCACCAGTCCGCGGCGCACCATGTCCCACGAAGCCTCGCGCGCCCGGCCACCGAGCCGCCCGCGCAGGGCGGCCCCGGTCACCTGGCAGACCGCGCCGGCGTCCAGGGCGCGCTCCAGAACCCGCGGGTCCTCCTGGCAGTGTGGATTGCGCTCGGGGTGGGCCAGGACGATCTTGTAGCCGTCGCGGCGCAGACGCCCGATCAGCTCCTCGATGCCGAACGGATACTCCACGTGCGGGAGCTCGATCAGCAGCCATCGAGAATCGCCGAGCGCGAACGTGCCCAGCCCCTCGGGCGGCCGCCGGATCGCCTCCACCAGAGCGATCTCCGCTCCGGTCAGCACCTCCAGCTCGACCTCGGCGTCGGCCAGCGCCCCCCTCAGCTCCCGTGCCCGCTCGCCGATCGTCTCGGCCGCGGTGGGGTAGTCGTCGCTGAGGTGGGGCGTTGAGACCACTCTCGCGCAGCCCTGGACCACGAACGCGCGGGCCAGCTCCAGCGCCTCCTCGATCGATGCCGGGCCGTCATCGATACCGTGCAGCAGATGCGTGTGTATATCGACGGTCATGGGCCCTCTCGTGGGGCGTTTCTGAGGCTTCTCTACGATGACGCTACCAGGGCATGAGATCGGTCCGGCGGACGCCCCCACGCGTGGAAGCACACCATTCCAGGAGGCGATCCCTGGCGAGTCGTGGCCCCCTGCTCTCGGAGGGGGTGGGCGACGTCGACCGGCTCGACGACGGTGGAGTCCGCCGCTTGGAGCGGATGCCGCGCGAGCGCCGCATGCGGATCGCGGGCGCGGCGGTGGCGTTGTGGGCCACCGGGCGCAAGCCTTCGGTCACCGACGCCGACGAGACCTCCCTCGACGACCCTGTCGCCGCGGGTCCACCCCTCGCCCCGAGCGGCAGACGCCGGATCCGCTCGGCCGGGAATGGGACCGCCTCGATCGACCCCTCTCGGCCCTAGCCCAGGGTGCCGCTGACCTCGGGGACCCGAGGCTTCTGCGAGGAGGCGGGGAATCGCTCCTCCGAGGCGGGGAACCGCTCCTCCGAGGCCGGTGAGCGGCGACGCTTCGAAGCGGGCTCGGCACCGTTGTCGTCGCCGGCCGCCTTGTCCCTCTTGGAGGTGCGACTGGTGGGCGCGCCGTCCTGGGAGGGCTCGCCGTCGGCGGCGACCAAGGGGGCGTCGATGCCTGTCAGTTGCGCGATGCGCTCCTCGACCTTGAGGAAACGATCGATGGCGTCCAGGTCGCCCCGGCTTGCCGGCCCCACCAGCGAGCGCCACAGCTCGCGGAGCGCCTCCACGTGCAGCTGGCGGGTCAGTTCGGGGTCGTCCTCGCGGGCGAGGTTCTTGAGCTGGCGCGAGACGATGCGCTGGGCCGACTGCCGGTTGGTCCCCAGGCGGGAGGCGATCGCGTCGTAGGAACCCCCTTCGCGCCTCATCTGCAGTGCCAGGGCCCGACGGCGGGGCGCCGACTGGCGTCGTTGGTGAGGGCTCGGCTCGTCGGCCATGGTCTCTGTCTCCGTGCGTCGACTGCGATACCACGCGCTGGTGGGCACCGTAGGTCATCCTCCGGCCGACACAACCCGACAGGCCGTTTCGCAACATATTCGCCAACATTTCGCGAACGTCGTTCGGGCGCGGCCGTGCCCGAGATCCCCCGGCGCCGGGGGATCTCGGGGGAATGATCAGGCGGCGGCGCCGGCGATGCCGCGCAACGTGGACACCAGCCGCCGGCCGCTGCGCGGCTCCGCGAACTCGAGCGCCAGCAGGTAGACGGCGAGCCCGGCGCCCAGCACGGCGAACAGGATCAGCGCCGGGAGCGTGGGCCCGAGGTCGAGCCCGAAGACCTCGCGCCACCCCTCGACGCCCGACAGCGGGATGCGCATGGCGAGGTCGAGCGCCACCAGCTGGGCGGCGCCGCCCAGAGCGGGCAAGCGCACGGCTTTCGCCAGGTCGCGGAAGCCCACGATGTCGACCGCGCGCATCGACCAGACCGACATGGCCGACACCGCCGCCGCCGCCAGCACGCGCGCGGCGGCGACCCCCAGCAACGTGATCGATCCGAAGACGGCGAGCCCGACGATGGCCGCGATCAGGGTCGACGTCTCGACCACGCCGTTCCAGGACACCCGCTTGGGGTGCCCCGCGGCCTTGAAGGCCTCGCGCGCGAGCTCCGCGATCCACAGGATGGCCGCCCAGATCGAGAGCACCGCCAGCACCTCCCCGGCCGCGCGCCATCGCTCGCCGAAGATGACGGCCACGAGCGGCTCGCCGAGGACGACGAGGGAGATGCACGCGGGGATCGAGAGCATCGCCAGGAGCTGGAACGAGTCCAGGAACGCCTTGCGGAAGCGATCGATGTCGTCGCGCAGGCGGCTCAGGGCGGGGAAGGCCACCTCGCCGGCCACGCGCGCGATGCCCACCACGGGAAGCGTGGCCAGCTTGTCGCCCATGGAGTAGAGCCCCACGGAGGTCGCGCTCAGGCTCCGGCCGAGGGCGATGACCGGTGCCTGACCCTCCACCACCTCCAGCAGATGCGCCGCCAGCAGGTGGCGCCCGTAGCGTCCGATGCGCCGCCAGGTGGCGAAGCTCGGGCGGCCCATGGCGCGCAGCGGTCGGGCCAGGTACCAAGCTCCCATCAGATTGATGGCCGCGCCGACGTACAGGCCGATCACCAGGCTCCACTCCTCGGCCCCGAGGGCGGCCAGGGCGATGACCGCGACGCCGCTGAGGGTCACCGACGCGGGGTCGACGACGCCGCGGCGGATCTTCAGATCGAGTCTGCGTTGAAGGAGCGCATCGGGAACCACGGTCAGCGCGGCCAGCAGGGGCAGCCCGGCCATGGCGACGGCGATGTTCGTGAGGCGCGGCTCTTGATAGAAGTCGGCCAGAAGCGGCGCTCCCCCGATGAGCGCCGCCGAGCCAAGCAGCCCGACCAGGGGCAACGCGACCATGGCCGTCCCCACGATGTCGCGGATCGGATCGGGGAAGTAGACGATCGCCGCGCGGGAGCCCGCGTCGGCGAACAGCGTGGCGACCGTGATAACGATCACCACCAGCGCGATCAGACCGAAGATGTCGGGCGCCAGGAGCCGCGCCGCGACGATGTTGGTGACCAGGCCGAGCAGGCGCGAGACGGTCCAGCCGAAGAAGACCCACTTCGCCGCGTGGCGGGCGCTGCCGGTCTCCTCCTCCGGCTCCGGCGTCTGTGTGTGCTCGCTCAGGGTGGTCTGTGGCCGAGGGCCGCCGGCCCGGGCGCCCTAGCGGTAGGCCAGGCCCATGGTGATCCGGCGCGGGCCGAAACGCACCGCGAGCCATTCCGGGATGCCGGTGACGGGTCCGAACGTGTGGACGAGATGCCGCTCCCGCAGCGTGGAGGTCCAGTCGCGCTTCCAGCTGTCGGCGTTGCCGAGGAACTCGAAGCTCGACAGCCCCGTCTCGTAGCCGCGCCGGATCATCGCGTCGTTGAGGACCTTCTGGGGTGCGAGCTTGCGCGCGTCGACGTCGAAGCCGGACTTCAGCGAGTAGAAGGCGCCGCCGCTCTCGATGCCGAACTTGAAGGCGATGCCCTTGCCGTCGACCCGCAGGAACACCAGGCGCAGCAGTCCCTTGTCCGCCGCCCATCGGGCGACCTCGGTGTAGAAGCGTTCGGTGACCGGCGACGAGGTGATCGCCGTCCCCTGCTCGGCCTTCCAGCCCGAGGGCTCGATGGCGAAGCCCTCGGCGAGCAGCGCATCGAGGTCCTCGGAGCCGTCGCGCACGTCGACCTCAACCTCGCCCTCCTTGTCGAGCTTCCGCCAGCGGCGGCGGATCTCGCTGCGCACCTTGCCGTTGAGGCCGGCCATGAACTCGTCGTGGGTGCCCGACAGCTCGACGTAGGGCGAGGCCTCGAAGGGCGGGTCGGCCACGATGGCGCGTCGGCCGGTGCGGGCGAGCGCCTCCCGGGCGGCGTCGAGGTCGTGGTCCTCGAGGAACACGAAGGTGGCCCGTCGGCCCCCACGGGCGAGCGCGGCCTCCATCAGGTCGACCGCGGCGGCGCGGTCCTCGGCCAGCAGGCCGAAGGCCGGCGTGTGGTCGTTGGTCAGCGTGGCGAGGACGCCGCTGCGGCGCTCCATCGGCAGCACGCCGACCAGCCGCTCCCCGGAGCGGACCCCGACGATCTCGAGCCCGCCGCGCGAGAAGGCGTTCCACCACGCGCGATACCAGCCGGGCCTTGCGAACGGCACGCCGTCGGCGCGCTCCGCCAGCGCCTCCCACTCGTCCTCGATGTCGGCGAACTCGTGCCAGACATGCGCCGTCGAGCCGAGCGCTGCCGGCGCCTTCTCTGCGGACTGCTCGTTCACCAAGACCCTCTTCCTCGGGGGCCGCGGTCGGCGGCCGACAAGAGCATTGACCCTTGGTCGCGCCGATTCAAGAACGCGCGGGGCATGGCTGTTGCAGGATTGCTGGACGTTCGGATAGAGGGTGCGCCGCCGGCGCGTCTAGCATCGACCCGGTGAGCGACCCCACGATCGCGATCCGCGAGCTGCGCGACGTCGACATCG